>JAFGVJ010000020.1 GCA_016938055.1 Prolixibacteraceae bacterium | reverse complement strand
TCGTTCATGGGCAACATGTACGTGGTTTTCCTGGTGCTTCTGGGAGTCATTGTTCTGAAAGAAAAATTTACCAAACTTGAATCGCTTGGTGTAATTGTAACCATTGCAGGAGCTTTTACCGTAGGATACCAGGGTGGTCACCGGCTTCATGATTTTTTTATTGCCGGCACCGGCATCGTGCTGATCAATACCTTTTCCAATGCACTTTCGGCCATTGTGGCCAAAAAAGCTGTTGAAAGATTTTCACCTGCACTGATCAATTTCAACCGAACCTTGTTTATGCTTTTGTTTGCCATCGTGTATTTTATTTACTCCGGTGAAACGCTTGAAATAAGCGCAAGGGCACTGAAGAACATTGCCATAGGAGTCATTGTAGGACCGGTATTGGCCATTTTATTGATTTACAAATCGTACCAATACATCGAAGCTTCCCGCTCGTCGGTTTTACAAGGGCTGAAAGGTGTTTTTGTATTGATTGGTAGCTATATCTACTTTAGCATGTTACCCAATACCATCCAATTAATCGGTGGATTGGTATCCATCATTGGCGTATTGATCATGACCATGGCCAAGGCGAAGATGATGAGCAACCAGAGCATTGCACCTCAAAAACAGACATTTTGAACTATCTGGGACATATCTTTTTATCGGGCATGAATGAGCCATTGCTGGTGGGTAATTTCATTGGCGACTATGTAAAGGGCCGGCAATTTGAGCATTACCCCGATGAAATCAAACAGGGGATTTTGCTCCACAGGGTCATCGACGAATTCACCGATCATCATCCGAACTGGATGGCTATCAGGGAATTGATCAGACCGGCATATCACCGGCATGCAGGTGTGGTGGCCGATTTATTTCTTGATCATTACCTGGCCAGGAGTTGGGACCTCTATTCCCCAATCCGTTTACAATGGCATGCCAAATGGGTGTATGCTGTTTTACTGAAATATTACGAATTTTTACCCGAAAGGGTCAAAGGCTTTCTGCCCTTTTTAATTCAGCACCGGCGCTTGCAATCCTATGCCGATGTGAGCGGTATCGAAATATCACTTCGCATCATGGCCTTGCACACTTCGCTCCCCGACCATCACAACGAAGCCATACATTTGCTCAAAACCTGCGATAAAGAACTGGCGACACTTGCACATGGCTTTTTACCCGATGCACAGTTGTTTGTACAAAAAAATTTACATGCGAGATTGTAAATGCTCTTTGCTTGTAACAATTCAATCTTAATGAAGTTGTTCCAGGCGACTGGCATCGAGCCGCAGAAAAGTAAAAAGCAGGATGGTGAAAAACCAAAGCGAGGAACCTCCATAACTGAAGAATGGCAGGGGAATACCAATGACAGGAGCCACACCAATGGTCATACCAATGTTGATGGCAAAATGGAAAAACAGGATGGCTGCCACACTATACCCAAACACCCTGCTATACTTTGAACGCTGCCGTTCAGCCAATTGAACCAATCTGATCAGCAACCATACAAAAGCAGCCACCACCAACAAAGAACCCACAAAACCCCATTCTTCCCCAACTGTACAAAAAATAAAGTCAGTACTTTGCTCGGGCACAAAATCGTACTTGGTCTGAGTTCCTTTCAAAAAACCCTTGCCCAGAAAACCTCCCGATCCAATGGCTATTTTCGATTGATTGACATTGTATCCCGCACCCAGCGGATCTGATTCAATACCCAAAAGATGATTGATCCTGTCTTGCTGGTGAGGTTCAAGAAAACGATTGAAGGCAAAATCAACACTCACCGAAAAGACAATGGAAACCAGAAAAACTGCTGTAATCAAAGGCATGTGCTGAATGCGTTTCACAATGGTCCGGAACAATAACAATAAAGCCGTCAGAAAAGAGGAACGAATCAATACAAAATAAAGATCGAAGGATCCATCCCCGGCAAGTATTTGATAAATTGCAAAAGGCATACTGATGGCCAGTAAGAGCAAAACAACCTTCCCAATCGGAAGCCAACGCTTCAGAAAATAAAAGGCAACAAGCAACGACAACAGCAACAGCACAACGATGAATGCGACGGGACTCATCACCAGCGAGCCAATGAACAGGATGGTAAAATATACGCCAAAGAACAAGATCAAACCCGACATGCCTTCCCTGAAAAGCGGAATGATAAAAATGAGATACACCAGTGCCGATCCTGTATCGTTTTGAAGAATGATCAAAGCCACCGGCAACAATATGATCAGGGCAGCAATCAATTGATTTTGCCTGATTTTCAATGAAAAATTGTAGGTACTCAGTAACTTGGAAATAGCCAATGCTGTACCGTATTTAGCAAATTCCGCCGGTTGAAATGCGAAGTTTCCTATCACAAACCACGATTTTGAACCATTCACTTCCTTCCCGAAAAACAATACAATGATTAATAATAAAATGAACAGTGCATAAAATAAGTAACTGAAAGTCACGTAAAATTTACTGTCAACAACAATCACAAACAAGGCCAGCATCAGTGCAAAACCTATCCACATGAGCTGTTTCCCATAACGCTGCGAAAGGTCAAAAATATTGTTGTGTTCCTCGTTGTAAACAGCTGAATAGATGTTTAACCAACCGGCCAGTACCATAAAAAGGTAGAGGACTATCACGATCCAGTCGAGGTTTAAAAAGGTGTTGTTACGCCGCATTATTTTGAATACCTGATATAGTTGGGCAACTCGGGATACAGCAAATTGGTTTTCAACATGTTGTCCTCCACATATTTTCTCGATGGTTGAATTTCACCATTCAGATACTTTTCAATGATCAGTGTGGCAATTGGGGCTGCATACAAATTGCCCCACCGGCCGTTTTCAACATAAACAGCAATGGCAATTTTCGGGTTTTCCCTGGGGGCAAAGGCTATGAAGGTAGAATGATCGGCACCATGCGGATTCTCGGCTGTACCGGTTTTTCCACACACAACGATGCCCGGAATGCGTGCACTCGATGCAGTACCAGGGTAGTTGGGATCCAAAACGTACTCCATTCCATCCATAATTTCTTCAAAATGTACCGGATCGATTTTACTTCGGTGGATCTCCCTGATCTCCGGGTGAACGTTTCCATTGCTGATAGACTTTACCACATGGGGCTTATAGTACCAGCCACGATTGGCCAGAATCGCTGCGTAATTGGCCATTTGAATGGGAGTTGTTTCAACCTCACCCTGCCCGATGGCCAGCGAAATCAGCGGTAAAGCCCGCCAGCGCGATTTTCGAAAAACATGTTCTTCATAGTAATCTGAGTTAGGGATAAACCCTTTTAATTCTTCATCCAAATCAAAACTCACCTGGCTTGAAAATCCCAAACTCACAACGTACTCACGCCACCGCTCATAACCCTGCCGTACGCCACTCAAGGCAGGATTTTCCAAAATCCGTCGGAAGGTGTATGAATAATAAGCATTGCACGACTGTGCAATGGAACCTGTCAGTTGAAATGCCTGATTGTGGTGGCATTTTTGCGAAAAACTACCCACATGGTAACCATGGTTGCAGGTAAACGAAGTATAAGGTGTGATCACACCTTCCTGTAAGGCGATCAAAGCATGCACCATTTTAAAGGTTGAACCCGGTGGATATTGGGCCCGAAGCGCTCTGTTGTATAAAGGCAGCAAGGAATCGGCGGCCATTTTGGGATAATTCTCGATGCGCTTACGGCCTACCAGGTCATCGGGCAAATAGCCCGGGGCACTCACCAAAGCCAATATTTCACCGCTTGCCGGCTCTATGGCCACAATGCTTCCGGCTTTGTTCTGCATCAACAGTTCGGCATAACCCTGCAACTCTACATCGAGGGTTGTAACCAGGTCGTTTCCCTTAATGGACATGGTATCGAGTTGCCCATTCTCATACGATCCTTTCACCCGGTTATGGACATCAACCAGAAAAAAACGGAACCCTTTCACACCTCTTAATTCACTTTCGTAGGCTTTTTCAATCCCTGTTATCCCCACATAATCGCCCGATTTGTAATAGGGTTCGTTGTCGATGAGAGACTGATTAACTTCCCCCACATAACCCAATACATGGGCAGCATTGCTGTAGGTATATGAACGAAGGGTACGGGTTTGGAAAAAGAATCCGGGATATTTGTACATTTTCTCCTGCATCAGGGCGTAACGCTCGGGAGAAATTTGCTTCACCACAATAGATGGTTTAAAGCGTGAATACTTTTGTGCTTTTTGAATCTCAATCCTGAAATTTTCGATGGGTACATCCAATAAGCGGCACAATTCAAGTGTGTCGAAAACGCTAATTTCACGCGGAGTAGCCATCAGGTCGTAAGCCGCCTGGTTGTATACCATCAGTTGACCGTTCCGGTCGTAAATTAAACCACGCGACGGATAATCAACCACCTCGCGAAGAACATTCTTGGTGGCTGTTTTTTTATAAGCCGAACTGATGACCTGAAGCGTAAACAACTTGATCACAAACACGATACCCACAACAATGAATATCAACAGGATCATATTTTTTCGCTTTGAATAGCTGTCCACTTGGTTTATTTTCTAAAAATCAGAAACTGACTGATCACTATAAAAACAAAGGTAAAAATTGAACTGAGGAAACTTCGCAGAAAGGTTTGTAAAAACCCTGTGAAAGAAAAAATTTCGATGTAAAAAAGAAAAAAATGATGAATCACAATGAGGATGGCAGCATACCTGAAAAACAGGGTAAAACCAATATTGGCCATGGTCGGGCACATCACCTTTTCCTTGTCGTCGAGGTTCGAAGCATTCAGGATAAAGGGTCGCAGAAAGGCCACAAAAACCGTGGCTGAAGCATGAATACCCGGTGTATTGGTAAACACATCGATGGTCATGCCCAGTATAAATCCCAGCAGCAACAACAGGTAACGGGGAATATTCATGGGGAGTATGATGATGAACAACAAATAGAAGTATGGGTTCAAAAACCGGCTGAACTGTAGGTTGTTCATGAACAATACCTGAACCAACACGCTTACCGCAAACAACAGGATGTACCAATGTATTTGTTTATTCATCGCTGTTTAGTTTTTCAAGTTGAAGCTGTTCCCTTTTGCTGACGCTTTCGATAATTTCGACGTACATCAGGCTCTTAAAATCAGTTGAAAGTTGTACCCAGGCTTTTTGGAACGAATCGCCCTCGCGGTGTTCTACCTTCACCACATGTCCAATGGAAACCCCATCGGGGAACATGGATGAGAAACCGCTGGTAACGACCTCCTCGTTATCGGCAATCTTCACGTGATAAGGGATTTCTTCCAGAATGACCAGATAGGGATTTTTGCCTTCCCAGCGCAGCGGTCCGAAATGGTTCGAAGACTTCAGTTTGGCATTGACAGACCAACGCCCGTTCAGCACCGAAAGGGCTGTGGAATAATTTTCAGTAACGTTCAGAATAACTCCCACAATTCCATCGCTGCAGATAATTCCCATTTCGGGCTTCACCCCATGCCGTGATCCACGGTTCAGGGTGAGGTAATTGTATTGTTTGTTGACCGAATTGTTGATCACTTTTGCCGAAATGGCTTTGACCCGGTTTTCGCCTACGTTGAGTTCAACACTGCGCTGAATATCAGAAGCCAGCATACTTTGAAGGCTTTGTCGTAAAAGCGCATTTTCTAAAGCCAGTTTTTCATTGGTTTTGCGCAAGGTAAAATATTCACGAACCGACTGGGCTTTTTCATACACCTTCCCTGAAATTTGGTTGGATGAATTGAGAAATTTTACCTGGTGAAAATTGTTGTAGCGAATAATGAACGTCAGCGACAACAGTTCCAACACCAGAAACAGAAACAACACGTGATACTTGATGAAGAAGTTCAGTAAATTTCTCATTGGCTGAAAAGCCCTGATCCGCTTAACGGATCAGGAATGAAAATTTATCAACGTTTTTCAAGGCAATTCCAGTACCACGTGCAACGGCCCTTAAAGGATCATCGGCAATGTGGAAAGGAATATTGATTTTATCGGACAAACGTTTGTCGAGACCCCGCAGCAAAGCTCCGCCGCCAGCCAGGTAAATTCCCCGGTAAACAATATCGGCATACAATTCGGGAGGAGTTTGCTCCAAGGCGCTGAGGATGGCCGTTTCAATTTTTGAAATGGATTTATCCAGACAATGGGCAATTTCCTGATACGAAACAGGAACTTCAACCGGCAGTGCCGTCATTTGGTTAGGCCCTTTGATAACGTAATCGGCTGGCGGATCGTCGAGTTCCGATAAGGCAGCCCCTACATTCAGCTTAATTTCTTCAGCAGTACGTTCTCCCACCTTGATATTATGCTGGTGGCGCATGTATTCCATGATGTCGGCAGTTAAGTCGTCACCAGCAATACGGATCGATTTGTTGGTGACAATTCCACCCAGCGAAATCACGGCAATTTCGGTGGTGCCTCCCCCAATGTCAACAATCATGTTTCCTTCAGGTGCTTCTACATCAATCCCAATCCCGATGGCAGCTGCCATGGGTTCGTAAATCAGGTACACCTCACGGGCACCTGCATGTTCTGCTGAATCGCGTACAGCGCGCAACTCCACTTCGGTACTCCCCGAAGGAATACAAATGACCATTTTAAGTGAAGGTGGGAACAAACGGTTGGAGGGGTTGATCATCTTGATCATGCCCCGAATCATTTGTTCAGCTGCATTAAAATCAGCGATCACACCATCCCGTAAAGGCCTGATGGTTTTAAGGTTCGAGTGTGTTTTTCCTTGCATTTGGCGAGCTTTTTCGCCAATGGCTACCAATTTTTCGGTTTTCAGATCGATGGTAACAATGGAGGGTTCATCTACCACAATTTTATCGTTGTAGATGATTATGGTGTTAGCAGTCCCCAAATCAACTGCTACTTCCTGCGTTAAAAATGAAAAAAGACCCATAGAGTATGCTAGTGTTTAAAATGACGTGTTCCGGTGAATACCATCGACATGTTGTGATCGTTGCAAAAGTCAATGGAATCCTGATCACGGATGGAACCACCGGGTTGTATTACGGCATTGATTCCCACTCCATGTGCAATGTCAACACAATCGGAAAATGGGAAAAAAGCATCGGACGACATGACAGCCCCTTTAAGGTCGAAACCGAAGTTTTCAGCTTTTTCAATGGCATGCTTCAGTGCATCGACCCTTGAAGTTTCCCCAACTCCGCTGGCCAGCAGTTGTTTATTTTTAGCGAGTACAATGGTATTCGATTTTGATTGCTTCACCAATTTATTGGCAAACAAGAGGTCATCAACCTGACTAGCATCGGGAACCAGGCTGGTAACCGGCTTCAGCTCATCGCTCTTTTCTGTTTTCATGTCACGATCCTGATACAACACCCCATTTAATACACTGCGGTACTGTACGGTTGGCAACTGTGTTTCTTTACGGACCAATATGATCCTGTTCTTCTTCGAAATCAATATTTCCAGTGCCCGTTCATCGTAAGCTGGTGCAATCACCACTTCAAAAAAGAGCTTGTTCATTTCCTGGGCTGTTTCGGCATCGATCAAGGTATTGGTGATGATGATCCCCCCGAAAGCAGAAACCGGATCGCCGGCAAGGGCATCTTTCCATGCGTCAATTGCTTTTGGACGAGAGGCACATCCACAGGCATTGTTGTGCTTTAGGATGGCAAAGGTGGTTTCTTCAAACTCATCAATCAGGCCGATGGCGGCATCAATGTCGAGGAGGTTGTTGTAGGATATTTCTTTGCCATTCAGTTTGTCGAACAAATCATCAAATTTTCCGAAGAAAATTCCACGTTGGTGGGGATTCTCGCCATAACGTAACACATTGCTATGGTTGTGGCTTGCCCTGAAAAGATCATCTTTCCCCTGGTTAAAGTAGTTGAAGATGGCACTGTCGTAATGCGACGAAGTTGCAAAGGCTTTGCGGGCAAATGCTTCCCGATCGGCCAGGCTTGTTGTACCTTGTTGTTCTTTCAGCAAAGTCAATAAATCGTCGTACGATTCACGGGAAGGTACAATGAGCACATCGCTGTAATTTTTGGCAGCAGCCCTGATCAGTGCGATACCACCAATGTCAATTTTTTCAATGATTTCGGCTTGAGTGGCACCCGAAGCAAGGGTATCCTCAAAAGGATACAAATCAACGATCACCAGGTCAAGCTCCGGGATTTCGTATTCAGCCAACTGTTTTACATCGCCGCTGTTTTCACGCCTTGCCAAAATCCCTCCAAATACTTTTGGATGCAGTGTTTTCACCCTACCTCCTAAAATAGATGGATAACCGGTAAGATCTTCCACAGCGGTAACTGACACACCCAGCTTTTCAATAAAATCTTTGGTGCCTCCTGTTGAATAAATTTTTACCCCTATTTGTTTCAACTGATCTACAATTTCATCGATTCTCTCTTTGTGATAAACCGAAATCAGTGCAGATTTAATCTTCTTCAAATCACTCATTTACTAAAACTTTATATCGTGTACACTCGAAAATATTTCTATGAAAATGCTTTCATGAAGCATGCTTTAAAATTGCCTTGAAAATACCAATGATTTTGGAAGTATCAAAGGTGAATGTCAAAATTAAAGTGGATTTAACCATGGAATACTACAAATGCCCCTTAATGCTGGTCAAATCCCTTATAATGAAATCTTTGATTTTCAAAATGATCAAAAAAGAAATTTCCCGATGAGCATGTAAACCAATAATCCCAAAATGTCGTTGGTGGTGGTAATGAAGGGGCCTGTCGCCAGGGCCGGATCGATCTTCATTTTATTCAGGAACAAAGGAATAAAGGTTCCGAATAAGGAGGCAAAAATCACCACGATAAACAAGGAAAAACTAACAAT
>JAFGVJ010000164.1 GCA_016938055.1 Prolixibacteraceae bacterium | reverse complement strand
TAGGGTTTGACACAGGCAGTGGCCACCCCGTATTTCAGGGCAATATTGCATTCCCGTTTCAGGTCCTCATCGGTGAAGGTGGGATGCAGAATGGAATGGTCGATCATCCGGGCCAGCTCGGCCGGGTCAATCATTGTGGGAAGAGTTGGTTCCATTTTTTCTGAAGTTCTTTGCGTACCAGTTTGCCCGAGGGCTTAATATCATTTTCGGTCCAGCCACCCTTGGGGCTGGCACCTGCAACAAGCGCTGCCGAGGCTTCATTTTTATCAGCCACCGACCAGTTGCAATGACTGATTTTGTGCTGGTCCATCCAGTTGTACCATTGTTGGGTCTCGGCTTCGTACACCCGGCCATCGCCGTTGGCTTCGGTGGTGCCATACTCTGTCACCATCAGGCAAAGCCCTTTTTCGATGGCTTTGTTGCCGGCTTCCATCAGTTCCTTGCCGTGTGTACCGGCATAAAAGTGCAATACGTACACCATGTTGGCATCGTCAATGGGGTCAAGCGCTGCTTCGTCAACCTTTTGCGACCACATGGGAGTACCACAGGCAATGATGTTATCTGGATCGTGTTCCCTGATGGCTGTAATCACCTTTTCGGAATAGGGTTTGATCACTTTCGACCACGATATTTTCAGTGGTTCGTTGTAAATCTCGTAAATAATGTTGGGGTGTTGCCCGTATTTTTTGGCTATGTGGCCAAAAAAGGCAAGGGCCTCGTTGAGGTAGTTTTCGGCATTGTGTTCATGGAAGTCAACAATCACATAAATTCCCAGGTCAATGGCGGCTTCAATCACCGTTTCAACCTTTTCCAATTCTTTTCCGGGATGTTGGGCATAACCGCCTGGACCAACTGCCATGGCAGCTCTTACCACCGAGCATTGCCAGTCGTCGCGCAACCATTTGATGCAATCGTAGTTGTAATATTTACCGATCCACTGGCTCCAGAAAAGCGACATGCCTGCCAGTTGCACCGGCTTTCCTTGTTGGTCAACAATATGGGAATCTTTTACTTGCAACTGACCGAGAAGTTCAGCCGGAGTGTTTGATTTTTCAGTGTTTCCTTCCGAAGCAGAGAAACCCGACGAAAACATCAGCAGCATGATTGAAAGTAGAAGGATTGATTTCATAGTTTACTTTTTCATGTTAAGAGAATAAATCAGGCCATGAAGATAGGAAATCTTTTGTTGACTGAAATGAAAAAAGTCGCCATAAACAGCGACTTCTTCATCAATCTCAATGGTTGTCAAAACCATTGCACACACATCTTTATATCTTTATTCTTCACTGGTTTGGTCTACGCCGTAGCTTTCATCGTGCTGGCTCAGGTCAAGTCCGATTTTTTCGGAGTTGGGCGATACCCGCATGCCAATGATCTTGTTGGTAATCCAATAGAGCAAATACGAGCCGCCAAAGGCAAACAGGGCCACGAGAACCAGGGCCAGCATGTGGAAGGCAAAGGTCCTGACTTCGCCGTAAATGAGGCCTACGCCGCTGGCAAATACGGCGGTGAGGACCATCCCGGTAATCCCGCCCACGCCATGGGCCGGGAATACATCGAGCGTATCGTCGATGTTGGAGCGGTGTCCGAAATAGTTGATGGCCAGGTTGCTGATGATGGAAGCTGCCACCCCGATGAAGATGCTGGAGCCAACATTCACAAATCCGGCTGCTGGCGTAATGGCCACCAATCCAACTACCAGACCAATGGAAGCCCCCATGGCCGATGGTTTCTTGCCCCGGGCTGCATCAAAGAAGATGTAAGCCAGCATTGCGGCTGCCGATGCCGTGTTGGTGTTCAGCAGCGCCAGGGTAGCCGTGGCATTGGCCCCCAAAGCCGAACCGGCGTTGAAACCAAACCAGCCAAACCAGAGCAGTCCGGCCCCCAGCAACACAAAGGAGATGTTGGCGGGTTTGATCTGTTTCTTGTAATCCTTGCGTTTGCCCAGGAAAATGGCTCCGGCCAATGCGGCAAATCCGGCCGACATGTGCACCACTGTACCCCCTGCAAAGTCGAGAACCCCCCAGTTACGGAACAGACCGTTGGGATGCCAGGTCATGTGGGCGAGCGGAGCATAAATGAACAGGGTGAAGAGCACAATGAAAAGCATGTAGGCCCTGAAGCGCACCCGTCCGGCAAAGGAGCCGGTGATCAGCGCCGGGGTGATGATAGCAAATTTTAACTGGAACATGGCAAACAAAGCCAGCGGGATGGTGGGAGCCAGATTGGGATCGGTATGCCCGTGTACTCCGCGAAACATGAAGAAAGTAGCCGGGTTGCCGATGATGCCCGTGCCTGCTCCGCCAATGCTGTCACCAAAAGCCATGCTGAAACCCACGACCACCCACAGTACGCTTACAATGCCCATGGCAATGAAACTCTGCAAGATGGTGGAAATGATGTGGCGGGTGTGGATCATTCCTCCGTAGAAAAAGCCCAAACCCGGGGTCATCAGCAACACCAGGGCTGTTGCTGTCAGCATCCAGGCAGTATCGCCCTTGCTGATGTTCGGATCTTCTGTAAACTGACCACTTCCCGGGAATAGTATTCCCAATATGGCCGCAATCACAATGAGGCCCAATATCGCGAGCCAATTCCCTTTACCTTTCATAAAAACTACCCTTTAAAAATTACTAAACACTAATGAAAATCATTTTATCATGACAAAATGATTTTAAAACGAAGCAAAAATAGACAAAAAAATATTCTTGTATCAATTTTTGTTGAGGTAATAATATTTTTAAGGATAAGTTAATATTGGGGTGAAATGAGTTTAAAAGATAGAATATTGAAAATAAACCCCATAAAATAGTGGGCTGAACTTAAAAAAGCTTGAAATTAATTCAATTTACCATTAAAATGATGTCAATGACACAAAATAGAAGTTTGTCAATTTTGATGCTGGGGCAGTTCACTTGTTTTTTTCTTAAAGGGACTGATTGCTTGCAAAATGATTGATCATGTTACACTTTTGTGTATTTTTGTTTTTTTTACAAGATCATTTGTTGCAAAGCATATAAAAAATCAGAAAAATGTCGGTAAAACATCAATTGGACGAAATAGACCTCAAAATTTTGGACATTATTTCAAAAAATGCCCGTATGCCCTTCAAAGATGTGGCCAGCGAATGTGGTATTTCAAGGGCCGCTGTTCACCAACGGGTGAACCGGATGATTGAAATGGAAGTGATCATAGGCTCGGGTTATCACATCGATCCGAGAAAAGTCGATTTCAACACTTGCACCTACATTGGCATTTTTCTGGAAAGAGGAGGAATATATGAAGATGTAGCATTAAAACTGAAAACCATTTCAGAGGTAGTGGAGTGCCATTATACTACCGGACAGTATGCCATTTTTGCCAAGGTTTATGCCCGTAATAACGAGCACCTGAAAGAAATACTGAACGAAAACATTCAGAAAATACCCGGGGTATCGAGCACCGAGACCTTTATTTCACTCGAAGAAACTTTTAAAAGGGAAGTGCCTATTTATTGAATTCGCTGTTTCACCACCTCGAACAAAATAATCCCGGTGGCTACAGATACATTCAGCGAACCTATTTTTCCAAGCAGGGGAATGTTGATCATTTCGTCGGCAAGGGCCAGCAGTTCGGTCGAAATGCCACTTTCTTCCGACCCCATCACCAGCACACAAGGAACCGAAAAATTGCTACTGTAATAAGCTTTATTGCCCTTTTCTGTTACGGCAAATACTTTCATGCCCAATTGTTTCAGGGCCGAAACAGTTTTGTGCGCATTTTTTACTTTGCAAACCGGTACGTAATGCAGGGCACCTGCAGAGGTTTTTACGGCGTCGGCATTGATCTGCGCCGATCCTTTTTCAGGAATCACAATGGCATGAACACCCGCACATTCGGCACTCCGTACTATGGCACCAAAATTCCGTACATCGGTGATTTGGTCCAGAAACAGGAAGAAAGGTGTTTCGCCCTGTTCAAAAGTACGGGTCACCATTTCCTCATAATCGAAGAAAGTTACCGGCGAGATAAAGGCAATGACTCCCTGATGGTTTTTCCGGGTAATGCGGTTCAGCTTCTCTTCGGGGACCAGCTGGTAATGTAAGCGGTTGGATGCTATCAATTCGTCGAGTTCCTGAAACAGTTCGCCCTGAAGTCCCTTGCGAACCAATATTTTATCGATGTTTTTACCCGAGTGGATGGCTTCGATGACTGCCCTGATGCCAAAGATGAAGTCGTTGTTCATAATGAATGATCTTGTCTGATGATCAAAAATGATCGGGTATAAAGTTAGTGTTTATGAGAGGCTTTTAAGCAATGTTGGTAAAAACATCCTGTACGTCTTCGTCTTCTTCAATTTTGTCGAGCAGTTTTTCAACCTCTTCCATTTGTTCCTCGGTGAGTTCAACGGGATCATTGGGGATTCGTTGCAGATTGGCCTTGGTCATTTCAATGCCCATATCTTCAAAGGCTTTGGTCAGGGAGCCAAAGTCAGTATAATCGGCATAGGCATACATGGTGCCATCATTTTCTACCAGTTCTTCCAAGCCACCATCGATTAAAGCCATCTCGAGTTCATCGGTCGACATGTTGGCCGGTTTTTGGAATTCAACCACAGCTTTGCGTGCAAACATGAATTCCATGGAACCGGGAGCTACCAGACCTGCTCCCCACTTGTTAAAAATCCATTTCATATTGGCCACGGTACGGGCATGGTTGTCGGTCATGCATTCCACCATGAACATGGTTCCGTGCGGGCCTTTTCCTTCGTACAATTCCTGTATAAAGTTTTCGGCATCTTTTCCAAAGGCACGCTTGATGGCATTGTCGATGTTTGCCTTTGGCATGTTTTGAGCCTTGGCGTTTTGGATGGCAGTTCTGAGTGTTGGATTCAAAGATGGGTCCTCGCCGCCGGCTTTTGCCGCAACAGTGATTGCTTTACCCAGTTTTGGGAAAATGCGCGACATTTTATCCCAACGTTTTTCTTTTGCTGCTCTTCGGTATTCAAAAGCTCTTCCCATAAAGTATAAAAATTACCAATCTCAAATTCCAAATTCTATCTTTCAAATCTCCATGCAAAACCACACATCTGGAATAGGCCGATTGTTATTAACAATTGTTTAGGCCCCAAAAATATAACGGTAAAATGAAAATTCATCACCTTCTGTTTAAAAAAGCAAGGTCACTGGCAAAAATGTTTTTGAACAGTGTCTTTTGTTTCATTGTTAAGTTGATCAGAGCGGTCTTTCGGCTCCTTTCGCGATTCAAAAAAACGCTTATCTTTGCGGTGATTTAAAAGGAGAGTCGACCGAATATCAGTGTTTTATAAAAATCATCAATGAAGAGAATTCGAAATTTTTGCATTATTGCACACATCGATCATGGAAAAAGTACCCTGGCCGACCGACTGTTACAATATACCGGGACCATTTCGGACCGGGATATGAAAGCACAGGTACTCGATAATATGGACCTGGAGCAGGAGCGGGGCATTACCATAAAAAGCCATGCCATTCAAATGAAATATCAACAAGATGGTGAAAACTACCTTTTTAACCTGATTGATACACCCGGGCACGTCGATTTTTCATACGAGGTTTCACGTTCCATTGCCGCCTGCGAAGGGGCTTTGCTCATCATTGATGCTACGCAGGGGATTCAGGCCCAAACTATTTCCAATCTTTATTTGGCCATTGAACACGATTTGGAGATTATTCCCATTTTGAATAAAATGGATTTGCCCAATGCCATGCCCGAAATTGTGGAAGATCAAATTATTGAATTGATTGGATGCAAACGCGAGGACATTATCCGCGCCAGCGGGAAAACGGGCGAAGGGGTCGAAGCAATCATGCATCGAATCATCACCGATATTCCTCATCCGGTTGGTGATGCAAGTTTACCCCTGCAGGCTTTGATTTTTGATTCGGTTTTTAACACCTTCCGGGGCGTTGTAGCCTATGTGAAAATTGAGAATGGCTGTCTCCGTAAAGGCGACAAGGTACGTTTCTTCGCTACTGATCGGGAGTATGTAGCCGATGAAATCGGGGTACTGCGCATGGGGATGGACCCCCGTGATGAATTGACAGCTGGTTCGGTTGGTTACGTTATTTGTAACATCAAAACTGCCAAGGAAGTTAAAGTTGGGGATACCATTACCCACGTAAAAAATGGTTGCAAAGCACGCATTGATGGTTTCCAGGATGTAAAACCCATGGTGTTTGCCGGGGTTTATCCCATTGACAGTGACGATTACGAAGATCTGCGTACAGCAATGGAGAAATTGCAGCTGAACGATGCTTCGCTGACCTATGAGCCCGAATCGTCAGCAGCTCTGGGCTTTGGCTTCCGTTGCGGTTTCCTCGGATTACTGCACATGGAAATCATTCAGGAACGGCTCGACCGTGAATTCGACATGAGCGTTATCACCACCGTTCCCAACGTTGAATATACTGTTCATACCAAAAAGGGAGAAGTCTATACCATTTATAACCCATCGGGAATGCCCAATGCCATGACCATTGAGGAAATTGAAGAACCTTACATCAGGGCACAGATCATTACCCAATCGGATTACATCGGGTCCATTATGACGCTTTGCCTTGGCAAGAGGGGCATTTTGATGAAACAAAGTTACCTGAGTACCGACCGTGCCGAATTGACCTTTGACATACCGCTGGCCGAAATTGTTTTTGATTTCTATGATAAACTGAAAAGCATTTCAAAGGGATATGCCTCCTTCGATTACCATGTAGTTGATCAGCGCCCGTCGAAATTGGCCCGTCTCGATATATTACTGAACAGTGAACCTGTTGATGCCCTTTCATCGCTGATCCATGTGGACAATGCCCAGAATTTTGGTCGCAGGATGTGTGAAAAACTCAAGGAGTTGATTCCGCGCCAGCAATTCGATGTGGCCATTCAGGCAGCAGTTGGGGCAAAGATCATTGCCCGCGAAACAGTAAAAGCTGTTCGTAAAGATGTTACAGCTAAATGTTATGGAGGCGACATTACCCGAAAACGGAAGCTGCTTGAAAAACAAAAGGCCGGAAAAAAACGGATGAAACAGGTGGGCAACGTGGAAGTACCGCAAAAAGCTTTTTTAGCAGTGCTGAAGCTCGATTAGTTTTTTCAACCATTCGTTAATCTTTTTGGCTTTCAGGGTTGTTATTTAAGCAAAAAGAGAAAAAATGGAAGCATTTGAGCCTTACAGGCGACTTCACGAGATCAAGCACGATTTTAAACGGAGCGAAGAGTTTTATCATTCATTCAGGCACCAATTCATCATCTCTTTGTTTTTGGTGGTGAAACGGCATGACAAAAATCTGCAACTCGACGAAACCATGAACGGTAACCTTCAGTTGTATGCCGATGAAATGTTAAGTTGCGTGGAATCGGTGCTATACAAAGATTTTACCTATCCCGACGGTCGCCTGGAAGAAGAGCTGAAAACCATGAACCGTATTGTTTCAGTGAAGCCAGAGTTGGAGCAACATATGGAATTTATTAACAAGTTGCACCTGAAAGCCAAGGAAATGATAGTCAGGCATTATCCTCCGGTTTTTGAACTTTCGGCCACTGGTTTTCGTTTGCTCGAACGCTATTCCAGAATGTACAACCTTGAATTTGTCAGTAATTTTTACTCTGCTTCCGGATCAACGGAATCAAGCATTGTTATACAATAAGTTTATAACCTTTCCCGTGTACGTTGATGATTTCAACGGTTTCGTCGTCCTTCAGGTGTTTGCGCAGCTTGGTGATATAAACGTCCATGCTTCGGGCGTTGAAGTAGTTGTCGTCAACCCAGATGGCTTTTAGTGCATAGTTACGTTCCAGCACTTTGTTGGCATTCGATGCCAACAAGCGAAGCAGGTCCGATTCCTTGGTGGTCAGTTTGACTTCCTGGTTCTCGTGGGTCAGAATTTGTTTGCGGGAGTCAAAAGTGAAGATCCCAATTTGGAAAATTGATTGATCGGTATTTTGAACATCGCTCGAGACCCTGCGAAGGATCGCTTCAATTCTGAAAATCAGTTCTTCCATGCTGAAAGGCTTGGTCATGTAATCATCGGCCCCGATTTTGAAACCTTCAATGACATCTTCTTTCAAGTTTTTGGCCGTGAGAAAAATGACGGGAATTTCGGAGTTGACCAGGCGGATGTCCCTGGCCAGTGAAAAACCATCCTTTTTGGGCATCATCACATCGAGCAGGCAAAGATGGTAGTGATTGCGCATGAAGCCATGATAGGCCATTTCTCCATCGGGGTACAAGTCGGTGTCGTAGCCTTTGGCAATGAGGTATTCCTTGAGCAAAAGCCCCAGGTTTTCATCGTCTTCTGCGAGCAGAATTTTAATTTTGGATTCCATGTTTTATTCTTTTATCGGAAAATAGATCATAAACTTTGTGCCTTTGCCCACAGTACTTTCAACTTTAATCGTGCCGTTGTGTGCTTCGATGATTTTACTCACATAATGCAAACCCAGGCCAAAGCCTTTCACATTATGAACATTGCCGGTAGGTACCCGAAAAAACCTTTCGAAAATCTGTTTTTGATGTTCCCGGGCAATACCAATACCATGGTCTTTGACCGAAATTATCAGCTCGTCCTTCCTGTTTTCCGTAGCGACTTCGATAACCGGCTTTTCGGTACTGTACTTAACGGCATTGTCGAGCAAGTTAAATAAAACATTCGTGATATGCACCTGATCGCCGTAGATTGTATGATTCGTTGCTTTTTTGCTGAGGGTTATTTCTCCGTTCACGTTGTGTACCCTGAGTTCAAAATTCTGGATCACCGTGGTGATGACCTCGTGCAGGTCAAAATTTTTGAATTTCATTTTCAACCGGCCTTCATTGAAAACAGCCATTTGTAGCACCTTTTCGACCTGCATGCTGAGGCGTTTGCTTTCATCATAGATCACCCCCGAAATCCGTTCAATGCTTCCCTGCGTAGAACTCACAGAGTTATCGCGCAACATTTGAGATGCCAGAGAAATGGTCGAGATGGGTGTTTTCAGCTCATGGGTCATGTTGTTGATGAAGTCGTTTTTGACGATCGACAATTTTTTCTGCCTGAGGATGATAAAAATGGTGTAGGCAAAAATAGCCATGATCAGCAGCACCAGCACGATGGTGGGAAATACCATCACTCCGGTATCTTTCAGGAAATGTTTCTGATCGTAAGGGAAATATACTTTAAGGTAAATGGGCTTTTGAGATCCCAGGTCGTTGGTGAAGAGTGGGGTTTGATGTTCTTTTTTTCGATTGTTCTTATAGCCTGCTGACTGAAAAATGATTTTTTCTTCTCCTTTGTGATAGGATTTTACACCATATTCGTAATCCATGTCGATGCCATTAATGCTGAATTCCTGCATCAGCATGTTCTGTAACGAAGCTGGATTGACGCGTTCTTCAACGGGTCGGTTGGACATGGCGAGCTGTGACTGCAAACTTCTGAAAAACTGGCTCCGTTTTTCAAAACGCTGATAATATTGCTGCTGTTCGCCATTATTAAATTCGGCCAGTTGTTTGAATGCCGAAGGATCCTGAATGGGGGACTTGATCACAGTGTCCGATTCATGGTACGATGCCCGTGCCCGGTAAGTACCATCGGCATCCTGGGTCATGTTGATGGAAAAATTGATTTGTTTGTGGTTGATCAGGCCCGATTCGGGATTGATACCTGTTTGGAATCCATAATTCTGGAATTGTTGTTCAGCAATGATCAGTTGACGCATCTCTTCTTGTTCCAGACGGGTTGAAACCTGCATCAAACACCTTTTGACCACCTGGGCAAACTGCTCTTCCTTGATTTTAGCAGCTTTCCCGATGATACTCATTTGAACAACAATGAGTAAGGACAAGGCAAGGGTCATTACGACAATCAGTATACTAATCACTCTTTTTCCCATGTCGGCAAATATAAATGAATGGCTGTTTGTTGCTGTGGGCGTTAACATTATTTAACCGCCGTTGCCTGATTTTAACCGGTTTTAAGGCATAGGGTTCAGCAACAAGGATGGAATTTTTTCAGCGGTGTGGAACTTTTCAGGGTAAATCGATCACAGGATCGAGGTGTTTCAGTGCTTCCTGCGCAGCATTTTGCTGCGATTCTTTTTTGGAAATCCCGTAGCCTCGCCCGATTACTTCATGGTCGATCTCAATGGAGGTAACAAAAATATTGTTTTTGTTTTTGGGTTTTTCTTCCTCCACCGTGTTAAAATTTATTTCCTGTTTGTTTTTCTGTCCCCATTCAATGAGTTGACTTTTATAATTGTTGTCCAACTCTTCTACTTTCGTGAGGTCTACAAACTGGTTGAGGATACGTTTTACAATGACATGGCGGGCCGTTTCGAAACCTTTATCGAGGTAAATAGCCCCGATGAGTGCTTCCAGGGTGTCGCCATCGATACTGGTGGCTGCATTTTTCCGGTATTGCTTCGATTGAACAAATTGATGTAGTCCGGTTTCCTTCATCAGGTCCGACAGGAAGGAACGGTTCACCAGTTTGGAACGCATTTGAGTGAGAAAGCCTTCGCCACGCTGAGGATAGCGTTTGTATAAGAATTCAGCAACTACAGCGCCCAGGATGGCATCACCAAGGTATTCGAGCCGTTCGTTGTTAATAAGGTTGCCCATGGGATCGGTGGTTGAAGCCGACTTATGGACAAAGGCAATTTCATATAGCCGTTTATTGCCCGGATAGAAACCGATTACTTGCTTAAGAAACGAATAAAACTCTTTTCGATGATTAGAAAAGAGTTTTATTCGGTGAAAAATTGAGAATATCATTTATATTTTTTGAATATAATTGATGCATTGTGACCGCCGAATCCAAAGGTGTTACTCAGTGCATAGTTCACTACCCTTTCTTTGGCTTTGTTAAAAGTGAAATCGAGCTGAGGATCTAATTCCGGATCGAGTTCAAAATGATTGATGGTGGGAGGTATCAGATCGTTTTGGATGGCCAGGATGGCAGCAATGCTTTCGGCAGCGCCGGCAGCACCCAGTAAATGGCCAGTCATTGATTTGGTTGAGCTGATACTCAGTTTGTAAGCGTGTTCACCAAAGGTTTTTTTGATGGCATTGGGTTCAGCGATATCGCCCAACCCGGTTGAAGTCCCGTGTACATTGATATAATCAATCATTTCGGGGCCAATACCAGCATCTTCAAGGGCAAGTTTCATTACCAATGAAGCGCCGCCACCTTCAGGATCGGGAGCCGTCATATGGTAAGCATCTGCTGTTAAAGCGCCACCAACCACTTCGGCATAGATTTTTGCTCCACGTGCAATGGCATGTTCATATTCTTCCAGAATCAATGCAGCACCACCTTCAGCCATTACGAAGCCATCACGGTCTTTGTCGAAGGGACGAGAGGCCGTAGCCGGATCATCGTTACGGGTTGAAATGGCTCGCATGGAATTGAAACCGGCAACACCGGCAAGGGTAATTGCAGCTTCAGAACCACCGGTAACAAACATATCGGCCTTACCCATTCTGATGTAGAAAAGGGCATCGATAATGGCATTGGCCGATGAAGCACAGGCTGTTACTGTGGTGAGATTTGGTCCTCTGAACCCATACTCGATCGAAATGCAACCACTGGCAATGTTGGCAATCATCTTGGGAATAAAAAAAGGTGTTGTTCGCGGGTTGTCGTCTCTGATGGATCTGATCTCTTCTTCGAAGGTTTGCAGTCCGCCAATTCCGGCACCCCAAATAACACCTACTCTATCCTTGTTGATATTGTCAACATCGATTTTTGCATCGAGAATTGCCTGCCGGGCCGCAACGATGGCAAATTGTGCGTAAGGATCGTATTTCCTGGCGTCCTTGCGTTCAAAATGATCAATAGGATCCCAGTTTTTAACCTCGCAGGCAAATTTCGTTTTACTGTTGGTTGCATCGAAACGAGTAATAGGAGCGGCACCACTAACACCATTTTTTAAATTGTTCCAATACGTTTCGATATTGTTACCAATGGGATTAATGGTACCCAGACCTGTTACAACTACTCGTTTGAGTTCCATAGAAAAAATTAAAATTTATTACTTTGAATTTTGTTCAATGTATTGAATGGCTTCTCCTACAGTGCTGATTTTTTCAGCCTGGTCATCAGGAATGGCCATGTCGAATTCCTTCTCAAATTCCATGATCAACTCAACAGTGTCAAGCGAATCAGCACCCAAATCATTGGTGAAGCTTGCTTCGGGGGTTACTTCACTTTCATCAACTCCCAATTTATCAACGATGATCGCGGTAACTTTTGCTGCAATGTCAGACATAATTGTAATTTTTAATGTTTAAATTTTACTTGAAATTTTTATCGCTGCAAAGTAAACAACAAACGTTTTACTTCTCCAAATTTTTTGGATTTGTCCCCCTGTTTTAATCAATCATTGGTTTATTTTTGCAAAAACAGCAATACTGATTTATTCAACTTAAGCACTTAAAAATGAAAAAAATAGCCATTTTTGCTTCCGGATCCGGAACGAATGCCGAAAACATCATCCGTTATTTTGAGGGGAATGAAAATTTGAACATCGAATGCATTTATTCGAATAGCCCGCAAGCATACGTTCTGCAAAGAGCTCAAAAGTATGGCATTCCCACCAGGGTTTTTACCCGCGATGAATTCTATCACAGCCATGAAATAGTGAACAGTCTGCATGCTTATTCGGTTGATATGGTGGTTCTTGCAGGCTTTTTATGGCTCATTCCGGCATCCTTGGTCAAAGCTTTTACCATTGTCAATATTCATCCGGCTTTGTTGCCCGCTTATGGAGGCAAAGGAATGTACGGACACAGGGTGCATGAAGCAGTTGTGGCTGACAAGGCCAGTGAAAGTGGGATTACTATCCATTATGTCAATGAAAACTACGATGAAGGGCAGATCATTTTCCAGGCAAAATGTAGCATTGATCCGGATGATACCCCCGATGATGTGGCGGCCAAAATTCATTTACTGGAATACGAACACTTCCCGAAAGTCATCGAGCAATTACTTTTTCCGGTCTAGTCTATTTTTGCTTCGTTCAGTGGTATTGCCAGTAGAATGGTTTTTAAGGAATCACGTAGCTGCTGAAATGCTGGCAGGTTAACTGCATTCACAGGTTCTACGGGTGGCGCTTTTACTTTGAGCGGATCGATGGCTGCACCATTCATGTAAATTCTGAAATCGAGGTGTGGTCCAGTTGCCAAACCGGTTTTTCCAACATACCCGATCAATTGTCCCTGCTTCACCCTGACCCCGTTTTCAATTCCTTTGGCAAAACCATGTAGGTGCATGTATTGTGAAGTGTATACCGAATTGTGTTTGATATTCAAATAATTGCCACCTCCGTTTTTTTGATAGCTTTTTTTCACCACCACACCATCGCCGATGGAATATACCGGGGTACCGGTTGGGGCGGCATAATCGACACCCTTGTGAGGCCTTCTGATTTTCAAAACTGGGTGCAAACGGCTGTGCGAAAAGTGAGAACTAATGCGTGAAAATTGAAGGGGTGCCTTCAGAAAGGCTTTTTTCAGGCTCTGACCTTTATCGTCGAAATAGCCATCCTGGTTGTTCTCGTTAAAATAGTAGGCAAATACTGTATCGCCCATGTTAATGAACGAGGTCGCATGGATACGGCCAATGCCCACAAAATCTTCTTCGACATATTTTTCATCGTAGAGCACACGGTATTGGTCTCCTGCCTGAATTCCGAAAAAGTCAATGGTCCAGGCAAAAATATCGGAGAGTTCGATGGCCAGCGCTGGACTGCTACCCTGATCGACAAAGGCATTCCAGAGCGATGATTCAATCCTTCCGGCCAGTGTTCGGGTGATGGTGGTAATGGGCTTTTCACCGCGGTATACAGCCAGGCTGTCGAGACGGAAAACAACATAACTAACCGGTGATTCTTCGTAAATAAAAAACTCAGGTTGCCGGGTGCTGTCTGAATTGATGAAGAAACAGCTGTTCCCGGCTCGGAAGCGCCTCACATCAAAAACAGGTAATGCATTGCGGGCCAGCTGATCAACTGCCAGGGCAGTCACCCCTTTGGACATCAGCAGGTCAGATAGACTTTGATTGGCTTTGATCTTTAAAGTATCAACCTGGATGGAATCAAGTGGAAACCCCCAGACTATTTTAGAAGGTTGCAATTCAACTAGCTGTTGATGATTGTGGCGATGCCGCTGTGTTTCGGGATTCCAAATCAGTGTTCCTATCACGACCAAAATGGTCAGGATGATCAATCCGGCTTCAGCATAGTATTTTTTCACGGTAAAAAAAGGTCAAAAAGGTTTCGGTACTGCATACAAAAGTGTGCATCCACTTCTCAATATCCAAATGGGCAATTGACAAAAAAGCTTAAAAATGAAAAAAGTATTGCGAGCAATCTGCTGTTCTTGGTTTTAGCCCTTCAACTGATCAAAACCTTCGCCGTAAACACCCATCACGCTTCCTACAGAAATGAAAGCATTTTTATCGATCATTTTGATGTGTTTGAAAAGGGAGGATGATTCCCGCTTACGCACTACCGTCATGACAATTTTTACCGGTTTATCGGTATAACCACCAATGCCTTCGAGGATGGTAACACCCCGGCCGTGATCGTGAATAATCTGATCCCTGATTTCATCCCATTTTTCTGAAAAAATAAAGATCTGGGTTGATTGATTGGCTCCGTTCAGAAAGGCATCGAGGGTGTAGGATACCACCCACATTGAAACGTAGCCATACACAAGAATTTCGGCCGAATGAAAAACAAACCACGATGCTGCAATAATGAGTACGTCGCAATACATAATGACACGACCAGGGCTGATACTTCTGTATTTGGTCACCAGCATGGCAATAATGTCGGTGCCGCCTGTACTTCCCCCCTGGCTGAACACCAGACCAAGTCCCAAACCACCTGAAATACCTCCCAACACTGATGAAAGGAATTTGTCATCGATCAGTGGTTCGGTAAACATCTTTTGGAAAACGGTCAGGAGGATGGAGATGATCAACATGTTGATCAGTGTTTTGGTGCCAAAACTGGCTCCCAGCTTGATCATGGCGATGGTTACCAGTATCACGTTTACAGCCAGGTAGATCAAGCCGGCAGGTATTCCGGTTACAAAAAACACCAGAGCCCCGACTCCGCTAATCCCACCACCATTGATATCGGCAGGGATCAGGAATACTGTTACCCCCAGCGAAAAAAGCAGCAATCCCAAAAACATGATTGCGTACGTTTTGATGATTTCCAATGTTCTGTTTACTCTCATTCGTGTAAGTTGGTGTTAATTTGCTGTTTATCTATTTCCTTGTTGTGGCTGTCAGCCATGCTCGTTTGATTCACTTTTGTGCCATTACCTTTATCAATATCTCTGTAACATGATTGCCTCATCTTTTTTATGGATGGTTTATTTTGTGTGCAATTTACTGATTCCGCCTGAAATTTTTTTCCCTTTAGCGGCGTCCGGTTTTCCGGAACAAGCTTCGGATGGTTGCAGGTAAAGTGAAAAAACAAGTATCTGGCATTAACCATTGTTTGTTATGGCAATCAGGCCGCGAAAGAAGTGCTTCGCGTGCTTGCAAAAAATGACATTGATCAACAATCGAATGGCTTAACAATCATTTATTAAGCGCTGTAAAAAACTCTGCTTAACTTTGGCCTCAAACACTTTAATTGATTATCTTGCTGCTCCTTTGCATCCTTACTAAAACTAAACATTGAATGTACCAATGAAAATACTACTGTGTTGTTTGCTGCTGTTGTTTTCGTCATACATCAAAGCACAGCACCCCTTTGGCCCTTCTGAAGGCGGAAAACCCGAACATGCCGTTTATATTGAATTACTCGGTGGGGCAATCTGGCCACTCATGTCGTTCAACGATACACAGTTCGACAATGAAGTCCATCAATTATTTATCAGACAGAACAGCGGGATGGCTGTGAGGTTTGAAAAAAAAGGCGTCCTCTCAGTTGGCGCATTGGTAAGCTATCGTGAACAGGGTGTGATGTTTCCTGATCGCAGTAAACTGTTATTGAAATCCAATTACCTGAACTTTTATATGCCGATAGAAAAAGATTGGTGTTTGTCCAGGCTCAGGAAAAATTCAGGACCTTCAATCGTGTTTTTTGCTGGTCCCTATGCCGCTTATTTTCTGGGTGGTAGTGTAAAAGATCAGCAACATGATTTGACCTTAAGTTCGGAGCAAATCAATCAGTGGGATGTTGGAGCCGAAGCAGGCTTGGGTTTTCGGATCCCTACTTTTTCAATCGAAAAACGCAGCAATCTATACCTGAAGTTTTCATATTATTACGGATTCATGAACACACATCCCGTTGATATTCCGGATTATTCCGATGATCAGCTTAATTCCTATCTGCTTTCCAAAACAGGAACCCGTTTGAACCAGGGTTTCAGGTTGACACTCAGCTACGAGATTGCCCTAGGTAAGCACAACATTCAAACCTTTTCTGCTGGTGGCGACGGGAAAAGAACCTATAAAAAATTCATCGTTTTTTAAGAAGCATCGCGCAAAACTGATCTGGCTTTCGCTTTATCGTACTACAATGTTGATGATCTTTTTAGGAACCACAATGATTTTCACCAGCTGTTTACCTTCCAGCCAGCGTTGAGAGTTTTCGTCGTTCAAAGCAGCCTTTTCAACTTCGGGGACTGGCATGTCGGCAGGCAATTTCAGTTTAAAGCGCATTTTTCCGTTAAACGAAACCGGGTATTCTACCGTACTTTCAACCAGGAATTCCTGATTGACAACAGGCCAGGTTTGCAGGCAAATGGCTTGTTGATTGCCATAAAGTGCCCACAATTCCTCCGAAAGGTGCGGGGCAAAAGGAGCCAGCACTTTTGCGAAAGTTTCAGCCGTTTCGCGGGTTACCTTTTTAACTTTGTAACAATGATTGGTGAAAATCATCATCTGTGAAATGGCTGTATTGAACTTCATGTCTTCAATATCATCGCCGGTTTTTTTGATGGTTTGATGCAGTATTTTCAAGGTTTCTCTGTCCTCATCACCATCAGTGATATTGTTGGGTTCGGCAAAAAAATAGTAAACTCTTTTCAGAAAATTGTACACACCTTTCACACCGGTTTCGGTCCAAGGTTTGGTAGCATCGAGCGGACCCATAAACATTTCGTACAAACGCAATGAATCGGCTCCGAAGCTTGCAACCACATCGTCGGGGTTCACCACATTTTTCAATGATTTCGACATTTTGGCCACAATTTGTTTCAGTTCCTCACCGGTTTCAGTGTGGAAATAGCGGCCATCCTTATCTTCCACAAGGTCGGAAGCAACTTTTGAGCCCGAGGCAGTTTCGTAGGCAAAAGCCAGGATCATACCCTGGTTGTATAGTTTTTGATAAGGTTCATCGGTTGAAACTATGCCCAGGTCGAACAGTACCTTGTGCCAGAAACGGCTGTATAGCAAATGTAAAACGGCATGTTCGGCGCCACCCACATACAGGTCAACGGGCATCCAGTAATTTTCCTTCACCTTGCTGAAAGGTTCGGTATCGTTTTTTGGATCGATGTAGCGCAGGTAATACCAGCACGAACCTGCCCACTGAGGCATGGTGTTGGTTTCGCGACGTCCTTTGCGACCATTGGCATCCACTACTTCGAGCCATTCTTTGGCATTGGACAGGGGCGATTCGCCCGATTCACCGGGCTGGTATTTGTCGGTAACGGGAAGAATTACTGGAAGATCAGCATCTTCTACCACGCTCACTTCGCCATCTTCCCAGTGGATAATGGGGAAGGGTTCTCCCCAAAAGCGCTGTCGGCTGAAGAGCCAGTCTCTGATTTTATAATTGGTGCTTGCATTTCCAAGGTTCTCCTTTTCGAGCCAGTTGATCACGGTTTTGATCCCTTCCTGTTTGCTCAAACCATTAATGTCGATTCCCAGTTCAGGATTTGCAGAGTTGATGTAGGCACCGTCTTCGGTCCAACATGCATCGCCGGCCAAAACTTTTTCACGGATTTCAGGACTGGCATCCCTGGGATCCAGGATGCATGTCACCTGAAGCCCAAAAGTTTTGGCGAATTCAAAGTCGCGGGTATCATGAGCCGGAACTGCCATGATGGCACCGGTGCCGTATCCCATCAGCACATAATCGGCTACCCAAACGGGAATTTGATTTCCCGTTAAGGGGTTGATGGCATAACGTCCGGTGAAAACACCGGTTTTTTCTTTGGCCAGTTCTGTTCGGTCGAGGTCGCTTTTCAGCGTTGCTGTTTTGATATAGTCATCAACCGCAGTCAGTTGTTCCTGAGTAACCAGTTTTTTGACAAGCGGGTGTTCAGGGGCAATTACCATGTAAGTTGCGCCAAAAAGGGTGTCGGGGCGGGTGGTGTACACCCGTAGCTGAAGGTCCATCCCCGCGATGTTATAATCGACTTCGGCACCACTCGATTTGCCAATCCAGTTGCGCTGCATGTCTTTCACCCCTTCGGGCCAGTCGAGGCCGTCGAGGCCGGTCAACAGGCGTTCGGCATAGTGTGGAATGCGCAGCATCCATTGTTTCAAAAAACGGCGTTCTACCTCTTTGGTCCCACATTTTTCATGCGATCCGTCGTTCAAAACTTCCTCGTTGGCACATACTGTTTTACAATGTTTGCACCACCAAACCTGGGCATTGTCATAGTAGGCCAGGCGCTTGGAGTTTACATATGTTTTAACAGCTTCTTTCCCTTTAGTTTTTACTGATTCAGGGATCGGAAGATCTTCAATGGGGCGGCCTTTTCCCAGCTCTTTGTCGAACCAGGTATTGTAAAGTCTGATGAAGATCCATTGGGTCCATTTAAAATAGGAAGGGTCGGTGGTGTTGATTTCACGATCCCAGTCGTAGCTCAAACCCAGTGCCTGTATCTGTCGCCTGAAGTTGTTGCAATTGTTTTCGGTGGTAATGGCCGGATGGGTACCGGTTTGGATGGCATATTGCTCGGCCGGCAGTCCGAAAGCATCCCATCCCATAGGATGCAGAACGTTAAACCCTTTTGCACGCTTGTAACGGCAAATGATATCAGTGGCAGTATAGCCCTCGGGATGCCCAACATGCAAGCCTGCTCCCGAAGGGTATGGAAACATGTCGAGACAATAGAATTTAGGTTTTGAGGGATCCACCTCACTGGCAAAAACCTTGTTATCCAACCAGTATTTCTGCCACTTCTGTTCAAATTCACTAAAATTGTATTCCATTGTGCATGCGGGTTTAACAATCAGGGGGCAAAAATAGGAAAAAGTTGCAGAGTTACCAGTTAACTTCCTGCGAAGTTCAATCATATTTTCAGTCGAATACTGGCTAAATTGAGTATTTTAAATCAAGTTGTTGTGTTGCTCCTGCATGGTGATTTATTGAGGTTTGAGTATTTTTCTTTCATGCAGATTTTCATTGATTTTACATATTATTGCTTAAAGGTAAGATTATCAAGTAATTGACGTTCTAGTATTTAAGTATCTAACTTTTTAAACATATGTTTAAAATCATTAAAAAAAGTGTTGTGGAATATTTCCGGGCTTTGTTCGATTTCGTAAATTTAAAGTGAATTGTAACCAACAAATCCATTACCTACCATGAAAGCCGAATTAGCCACATTATTTTCAGAAGGTGACTTCTTGTTCAAAGAAGCAAAAACCATGTTTTTCTTTCACAAAGAAGAGCATAGTGGTGCCGCGTGCCACTGTTGTAAAGCCCTCAAAAAATACCTTGATGCTTACGAGGATTTTTTATTTTCAACAATGAAACCTTCAGAGAATTATCACATCTTGTTGCACACGATTATTCAAAAAGATCCTGATTTTAAGAAGTTCAGTGAAAAGGTATATGAAGTAAAATGTTTTGCTGAAGAATCGAAAAACAACGCTGAGAGTTTTTTTATGTATGCCGATGAAATTGATGAAGTTCTCAAAATCATTCTGGAAATCAGGAATTACATTGCGAAGAAGATAGATCTTCACAAGGAATTTCTTGAAGAATATACGCAAACTTCGTTCATGGCTTCATAAACCTGTTTGAAAATATCTTCCAAGGCAACTGTTCAGGGGGTTTTCCCGGATTGATTCCTCTTTTTGATGATTGGGATTTTATAGTACAGTGAATAATTGATGCCCACAGCACTGTTGTTCCAGGCACGGCCATAACCCGGTACATGATAAGGTTGCATATGGTCATCGGTTTGTTGCCAGATGTTGATTCTGAACCTGATGGACCATCCAAGGTATAAATTTCGTAAAAGTTCAGCCCGCATCCCCGTGGTAATCTCCAGCCAATTGGCCCCCAGCCATTTTCTGTCTATACTTCCTCCGGTAAAATCACCCCAAACCGGGTCAGGCACAATGATCTCATCGGCTTCGTGCCAAAAAGTAGTAAAACCATATCGTAATCCTACCAACAATTGGTCGGTGCTTTCAGGGTCGAGATGCTTCATATAGTTGTAATCCACACCCACGCGGGTATAGCCCCCTCCCGATTTGTAGTGGTAGTTAGGATGGTCGAAGGCCGTGTTCTGTGAACCAATTTCAACAATACCGAACACATCCTTCAGAAGCTCGAAATCTCCTGAAATTTCCCATCCATAACGGGTAGAGTCAATAAGCGGTACCATGAACCTCGACAAATCGGCACCCAATGAGAGCCCTTTCCATTCCTGTGAAAAGACTTGCATGGCAGCTGCCAGCAAAACCATGCTAAAAATAGATTTTAAGGTGCTCGGTTTGTACATAGTCAACTATTTCGTTTCTGATCCAGATGGAATCGAGCTGATGGTTGGTGGTTTGGATCTTGGTAATTTCAAAAAATTCATCGAATCCGCACTGGTGTGACTCCAGATGCAATGACTGGGTATAATGGATGGTGATGGTATCGCTTTGCAGGTTACCGTAATGCAAGACTACAAGCGATGAATCGGCCAGCATCGACAAAGGAAAGCTGATGGACTGAACTGATTTTTCGTATTGCACCTGATAAACCGTGGAATCGTCGTTTCCCAGTTCCAGATCTAAATTTTGTAAACTGGTGTCAGTTAGAGTGACTCCATTGTACACATAAAAACCGGCAGTTAGTTGTACTCCGTTGGAGTGTTTGCAGGGTAGTTCCTCACACGATGCCATTATAAGCACCGTGATTACAGCCAAGCAATACCTTAAATTTTGGAAAAAATTCATTTTAAGTTGATGGTGCATTTGTTGAAATGAAGCAAACAAGCCCATATTCAAAGGTTTTTCAGTTCACAAACATACAAAATCTGAACATGGTATGCTCGTAGCATCCGTCATTTTTACAGTGAAAGAGCCATGTTCAAAACTTGTTTTGTGAACGAAAGGCTTTTCTGTTTATTTTGCAGAAAAAACAAATGGTTGAAATTTGTGCACTGGCTTCGGGGAGCAACGGGAATTGTTATTACATCGGGAATGAGCAGGCTGCAGTATTGATTGATGCCGGAATCAGTTGTAAACAAATGTTGGTAAGGATGGCCGACCTTGGTTTGGATGCCGGAAAAGTGAAGGCTGTTTTCATTTCGCATGAGCATGTCGATCACATCAGGGGAGCCAGGGTCATTGCGAAAAAGCTGAACATTCCGGTGTACTTTACCTATGGAACTTGGAACCATGCACATAAAAGCTCAAAACCTGT
>JAFGVJ010000019.1 GCA_016938055.1 Prolixibacteraceae bacterium | reverse complement strand
TTTGCCATATTATGCTAGTTTATAGATGATTGTAATATTAGTCTATGCATGAGGTCAACAAAATTAGACTAAATCCTGAAAAGTTGAGGTGGAACCATTCTGAATTGGCAAAAAGGGATAAAAAGATCATGCAATGAACGAACTGATCATTGCACAATACACTTATAGTAAGTAATTTACCATCTATCTGCATGTTCGCCGAGTATGTTAATAAAAGGTTAAACGTACTCAGGAAATGAACTTTTCGTAGTTCTTCCTACGATCGAGGATGGAATTGATTGATGGTATCCTTCAGGTACTCTCTGTCGAGATGGGTATAAATTTCGGTGGTTAAAATAGATTCATGTCCCAGCATTTCCTGAACAGCCCTTAAATCGGCACCTCCATCAATGAGATGGGTGGCAAAGGAATGCCGGAAAGTATGCGGACTGATTTTTTTATCGAGTTTTAATTTTGAAGCAAGGTTTTTAATGATGGTAAAAATCATCACACGGCTCAGCCTTTGTCCTCTTCGGTTTAAAAACAGGATATCATCAGCCCCGGGAACAATTTTTAGCGCTTTCCGATAACCCTCCCGATATTTATTGATTTCCTCAATGGCGCGCATACTAATAGGAACCAGCCTTTCTTTTTTAGCTTTACCTTCAATTTTCACATATCCCTGATCGAAATAGAGATTGCTAATTTTCAAACTCACCAGTTCGGAAACCCTTAAGCCACAACTGTACAAGGTTTCCAGGATGGCTTTATTGCGCTGTCCTTCGGGCTTTTCAGTTTCAATGGCATCAATCAAAGCATCAATTTCTTCAATGCTTAGCACATCGGGCAATTTTCGGCCAATTTTGGGTGATTCCAAAAGTGAAGTGGGATCGCTGACAATTTTTTCTTCAATGAGCAGGTATTTATAATACGACTTGATCCCTGAAATGGTCCTGGCCTGAGTACGAGGACTGACCCCCTTTTCGTTCAACCATTCCACAAAACTTTTTAAATGATTCAGCTTTACCTTATGAGGCAACAAACCATTGAAATCTTTTTTCAAAAATTCAAGAAGCTTAGTGATGTCATTGATATATGCATTGATCGAGTTCTGAGAAAGCCCTTTCTCCAACCGCAAATACGCTTCAAATCCTTTGATACTATCTTCCCATTTCATGTTATTTAATTTAATTGTTCATAAGATTAACAATAATCAATTATTTTGGTTCTAGAAAAGGGCATAATTTTACACTTCATTTTTGAATTATTATTTTTTTATGGCTGAACAGGTTATCGGCATTGCAATGAAGCTTGTATACCGGTAACATTTCATCCATTTCGATTTTTACTTTGAGCTTACAAAACTCCATGAAATATTTGGTATTATTGCAACATTCAAATGGAAAAAGCTTCAAAAATGAAAATCATCATCATCAACGGCCCAAATTTGAACCTGTTAGGAGTTCGGGAAAAATCGATTTATGGGCAAACCGATTTTGAAACATCCCTGAACAATTTGCGCAGGGCCTACCCTCAACTTCAGCTTGATTATTATCAATCGAATATCGAAGGGGAGCTGGTGAACAAACTACACGAAACAGGATTCAGTTATCACGGTATTATCTTCAATGCCGGTGCTTATACACACACTTCGGTAGCACTCAGGGATGCCATTTCGGCCATCACTACACCAGTGGTGGAGGTGCATATTTCAAACATCCTTACCCGCGAAAGTTTTCGGCATGCGTCCATCATCGGCCCGGCATGCAGGGGAAGTATCATGGGTTTCGGCATGGATTCATACCGTCTTGGCATTGAAAGCTTTCTGATGAAAGGTTAAAAATCTACGAAAAAGGTTCTTCCCCAAAAAATTGCTTGCTGAAATTGACCAGGTACAAGCGGGATTTAGGACGGGTGAAGGCCGTATAAAACCAACGTAAAAAATCGATATTGATCATTTCTTCCAGCAAGTATCCATGATCGATGAACACGGCTTCCCATTGACCTCCCTGGGCTTTATGGCAAGTTACTGCATAGGCATATTTCACTTGTAAAGCATTGAAATAGGGGTTTTCCCTGATTTCCTCAAAGCGTTTCCTGCGATTGGTGATGTGCAGATAATCTTCCTGAATGGCGTTAAACAATCGTTGATTTTCGTTGCTCCCAAACGATGCGGCATCAATGCTGAGCGTATCGAGAAAAATTTTGCATTCTATTTCCAGTTCTTCGTAATCAACAAACTGCAAGCTAAGCTGAGCAAACCTGAATCCGTAAAGTTCTTCCAGTTTGTGCACCTTCACCACTTTTGCAATGTCGCCATTGGCAATAAAATCGAGCTTTTTATCCGGATCGGTCCAGTGATAATTGTTTTTTACCACCATCAGCATATCACCAGCCGAAAGCTCCGATTCGCGCCAAAGGATGCTTTGCCTGATGCCCTCATTGAATTTATTGGCACGCTTGTTCGAACGGGTCACTACGATGGTCTCGGATGTACCAAACCGATCGTAACAATCACTGATGCTTTCGATCAACTGATCACCACTGATTCTAAATACATCGGTAAAGCCCTCTGTTTTAATGGGGAAAAAGTGATTGATGCGCTTGTGTTTGATGTTGTACCTGATGGCTGTGGCATTGTATAAAATCCCGGACTCATCGGCCTGGCGAACCACGTCGCTCAAAATGGCACTAAACAGGGTTAGGTGGTATCCGCCCATCACATCCAGATCGAGGGCAGGGCTTATGGTGAGGCCCACCGGAGGTAACTGGGCCGTATCGCCTACCAGCATCAGTCGGCAATTTTTCCCGTTGTACACGTATTCAATCAGGTCGTCGAGCAAATGACCGGAGCCAAAAATAGATTGATCACCCATGTCGTTGGAAATCATTGAGGCCTCATCAACAATGAAAAGGGTATTGGATGCCTTGTTGATATCCAGCACAAACTTCCCGTTGCCATCGGACGAAGCTTGTTGACGATAAATCTTTTTATGGATGGTAAAAGCCGATTTCCGGGCGTAGGCAGAAAGCACCTTGGCAGCCCTGCCGGTTGGTGCCAGCAGTTCGGTCTGAATGCGAAAAGGAACCAGCACATCGACCAAGGTACTCACCAGTAAGGTTTTGCCGGTCCCGGCATAGCCTTTAAGCACGAAAACAGCGTACTGATCGTCGTCGTACAGGAATTTCGAAATTTCATCGATGGCTGTTTGCTGACTTACAGTGGGATGAACTTTTAAACTTTGGCAGATTATTTGTGAGAGTCTCTTTTCGAACATTCGTGCTAAATTAATTTTTACGCAGAAATATAATTTGATTTTTTTTATAAATTTGCAGGCACAGCAAATAGAAACCATTTTAACAGCATAAAAATGAAACGTATTATTTTTCAAGTCATCGCCATTGCCGTCTCCATTATTTTAGCCTATCTGATTTGGGATTCGATTCAAACACCCATCGATTTCACCAAAGAAAAAGATGCCCGGTACAAAGAAGTCATTGAAAATTTAAAAGACATCAGGACAGCACAGTTGGCATTTAAAGATGTAAACAATAAATTCTGTGGCGATTGGGACTCTCTGATCAGCTTTGTGAAAAACGATTCGATTCCAAAGATCCGCAAAATCGGGATGTTAACCGATAGTATGATTGAAGCCGGACTGGACGAAGCCAAAGCCATGAAAAAAGGGCTGATTATCAGGGATACCATCAAGGTAAGTGTACTTGAAGAAATATTCCCCAAAGATTATCCGATTGATGCACTCCGTATTATCCCCAATTCAGGCGGACAGGAATTCTGGATGGCACAAACAATTGTTACCACCGGATCGGGTGTGAAAGTACCGGTTTTTGAAGCCCGGGCCCATAACAACCAGATATTGGATGAACTGCAGCAAGATTACAAACAGGAAATCATCAACCTCAACGAGCAATTCCGTAAGAACAATCGTTATCCCGGTTTAAAAGTTGGTTCGGTAATTGAACCCAACAACAACTCGGGTAACTGGGAATAATTACCTGTAAGAATGTTTGCTACCCCGTTTATTGACGAAACCTTCGACATTCACAATGGACAGCAATATACCTTATCCATCCAGTGTGCACTGGATGGATTTTCTTTTTCGGTTTACGACCTCGTGGTCCGAAAATTTATTGTATTTGCTGAATACGAAATCTCGGCATCGAGCCCCTTTGAACTTCGGAACACCCTGGAAACCATTGTTCACAACGAACCCATTCTTCAGCAGACTTACAAGCATGTAAAAATTTGCTGGTTAACCCGCGAAACCACCCTGGTACCCGAAGTGCTTTATAAGAGCGAAGAAGCTGAAACACTTTTCCAACTTACTTTTGAAGCCAACAGGGCCAATGAGCTGATTGCGAACCAGGCCACAAAATCATGGATCATCCTTACGGCCTACCCACGTGTGCTGAAAGAATGGTTTCAAAATAAATTTCAGGGTTGCAGGCTTTTTTCACCAGCTATTCCTCTGTTTCATTATGCCGCACAACACCATTTGAATGCCCATCATTTACTGGTTTACCGGCACTCACACAGTATGTATGTGTTGAACATCAAAGAGGGACAGCCTGAATTGCTGAACAGCTTTTTTGTCAAAAACGAAACCGACTGTTTGTATTATCTGCTCAATGTGCGCAAACAACTGTCATCAGATACCAAACAAAGCATTGTATTCATGGGAAAAATTGGTCCGGGATCCGAACTTGATCAACAACTCAAAAAATACTTTGAAAAAGTACATTATGCCCAGCCCGGACAACACTACACGCTGAGTTATACTTTTCATCAGGAGCCTGTATATTATCATCTCCCAACTTTAGAACTGGCCTTATGCGAATAATTGGCGGAAAATACCGGGGCAGGATGTTCAATCCGGGCAAGCAGTTTACTGCACGGCCAACCACCGATTTTGCCCGCGAAAGCTTGTTCAACATCCTGAACAACCGTATCGACTTTGAAGAGACTAAAACCCTTGATCTGTTTTCCGGAACCGGTAGCATTAGCTTTGAATTCATCTCCAGGGGATGTACAAACCTCACCTTGATAGAACTGGATTTCAAACATGTACAGTTCATTAAATCGGTGTTGAAAGAGCTGGATGAAGTTGTCAAAGTTTACCGTGCCGACGCCTTTAAATTTATTGAAAGTGAGAAGAATAGCTACGACCTGATATTTGCCGATCCCCCTTATGATCATCCCCGTTTTAAAGAGGTTCCGCAATTGGTTCTAAAAGGCAATTTGCTGTCACCGGGAGGACTTTTTGTGCTGGAACATTCAAAATATCACGATTTTAGCACATTCCCCGGATTTCAGGAGCTCCGCAGGTATGGCAGCGTACATTTCAGCTTTTTTGGGAAGGAATAATTTTTTTCATTCAATTGTCTGAAGCAGGATTTTCCTGATTTCAGGATGAACAAGATTTACATTTTACCTGTAATCCTGAAAATCCTCCCATCCTGTGAATCCTGATTCAGACGTTTTTTGGATTATACACTTTCTTAAACTGCAAACTCTTCGCCCCAAAGTTGATTAGCAAGCCAATGGAGAAGTGATAGGCTACCACATAATTCTTTGCCTGTGCCAAATGCACATCTTCAAGATTGATCACTGCCTTAATTTCAACAACAACCCTGTCATCAACGACAAAATCGGCACGGCGGGTACCCACTTCAATTCCATCATAGTAGATGACTTGATCGACCTCCCGTTGAAAGTTTAAACCGGCGCGTTCCAACTCTATGGCCAGACAACGCTGATAGATGACCTCCTGGAAACCGTTGCCCAATGTGTTGTGTACCTTCATGGCACAACCATTAATCGTGTATGTAAGCTCATCTAAGGTCATTTCTTTCAATCAATTGTCTGCATCAGGATTCGTAGGATTTCAGGATGAACTGGATTTACATTTTACCTGTAATCTTGTAAATTCCCTGGTATATCATCCTGAAAATCCTTCCATCCTGTGAATCCTGATGCTGATTCTTCCTCACAACATTAATTATCTTCACCTCTTCTAAGTAAGTTATTGTTTTTATCATCTAAAAACAAAAAGGTTGCTTCTTGCGAAACAACCTTTGAACTGGCGGTGCGGACGGGACTCGAACCCGCGACCCTCGGCGTGACAGGCCGATATTCTAACCAACTGAACTACCGCACCAGTTTTGAACATTTTTTGAAATTGGCATTTGATGTCCCGATTTCTCGGAGTACCGCTTTTGTAGCGGTGCGGACGGGACTCGAACCCGCGACCCTCGGCGTGACAGGCCGATATTCTAACCAACTGAACTACCGCACCCTATTTCAAAATTTCTGCTCAAACTGTTTTGAACGTACCTCCTTTTCAAAGGCGTTGCAAATATATACGTTCTTTTCATTTCTACAAACAGATACCCTAAAATTTCAAGTTTTTTATTGGCCCTCCTCATCGGCACTTCATGCCATTTTTTGATTGATGCAAATTGTTTAACTTACGGGCTCCTGATCGCCCGTTCAGCGATCTGTCTTAATGAAAAAAACCAGGTATGAGCCAAACAAATAATGCCAGAAATCCAGTCATTTTCATTGTATCGGGAGCCAGCGGACTTACCAATCACAGCATGGTGAACAGCTTGTTGGTGCAATACCCCAACAACAACATTCACCTCGAAATTGTCCCCAATATTCTCACCACAGAACATGTTGAAGAAGTAGTCAGACAAGCAGTGGCCGAAAATGCTGTCATAACCCATACCTTGGTTGTAGCAGAAATCCGTCAGGCGCTTATTGAAGCCTGCCGGGCCAAGGGGGTACGCGAAATCGATTTCATGGGCCCGCTGGCTGATTATCTCGAAAAAGATCTGGGACTTAAATCGATCAGCGAACCAGGTCTGTTCAGGAAGAAGCACTCACAGTATTTTCAACGAATCGATGCCATTGAGTTTACGCTGAACCATGATGATGGCCTGCTGCCCGAACGCTTGCACGAAGCCGACATCGTGCTGACGGGTGTTTCCAGAGTTGGAAAAACACCCTTAAGTGTATACATGTCGATGCTGGGATGGAAAGTGGCCAATGTCCCTCTGGTCAATGGTATTGAGCCACCGAAAGAGCTTTTTGAAATTGACCCCTTAAGGGTTTTCGGTTTGAAGATATCTCCTGTACAGCTTATTTCACACCGGGCCAAACGCCTGCGTGGTTTAAACGATGAATCAAACACTGTTTACACCGATCAGCGGGCAGTGAACGATGAACTGCGACATGCAAGCAGGGTATTTGAAAAAGGTGGATTTACCATCATTAACATTACCAACAAACCCATCGAAACCAGTTCCAACGAAATCATCGAAATATTATCGGGCCGATTTGGCTATAACCGTCAGAAAGTAGAAAATCCTTATTAATTTTACGACAAAATCAACACCATGGAAAACCAAAACAACTGTGCCAATTGCTCGATGCGGGCAAAATACGATGCAAAACCCAAATCATTTGCCGGCCGTTTCTGGCGCTGGCACATCAACTTTTGCCCGGGCTGGAAGCAATACATGCTGTCAATGGATGAAAACGGAAAAAAGGAAATTGCTGAAAAATATCAATTCAAGAAATACATGAATTGAGCAACGCCACGCTCCATCCCCAACACAAGGGGACTTTAGTCCTCAATAATGTATTTTTAAATAAATCATGCACTATCTAGCTCCCTCTCCTTGGGAGAGGGCTGGGGTGAGGCCTTAGCTCCCTCTACTTTGGAGAGGGTTAGGGTGAGGCTTCTTACTCCCCCTTCAGGGGGCTGGGGGGAAGGTAAAAAAAGCAGGCCTGTAAGCCGGGTTCTGTAGTCCAGAGCCGGTTTTCACCGGTTAGAATTTCCATCATTTATCTGAGCAACCTACCCCTCCTGAACATTTCAACACGTTGAAAATTCACAACGGGTCGCTGTGAGCCATAGCTTTCAGGATATATTTGGTTTTGCAGCCTCCGGGACGAACAGCTTCAGATGTTACCACCAGAACTGGTGGGCTCTTACCCCACCTTCTCACCTTTACCCGCCGAAGCTTTAGCGAAGGTGGGTTTCCCCAAACTCCTAAAACTCCAACGGGAAGTTATTTTCTTCTCCGTGACCATGCCCTCGCGAACATCTATCCTTTCGATAGCAGAGTACCCTGTGCTGCCCGGACTTTCCTCCCCGGTTACCCGGGGCGATGGAACGGCCTGCTTTGTCGCAAAAGTAGTAAAAACTGCTGGCCCCACCAACCTCCCCAAAGGGGAGGCTTCTAATGAATCAACATTGGTAATTTATCGCGTCTTCCAGTCTTGCTCCCTCTCCTTGGGAGAGGGTTGGGGTGAGGCCTTATTTCCTTCTTAAAATGACCATGGTAGCCCCAAATCCATATTCCTGAAACGATGCATCCTGATAAGAATACCTGGCATAAGTTGATTGTAACTTCCTGGCTATTTCCTGTTTAAGTACTCCATTTCCTACCCCGTGAATGAAAACTACCCGCTTAATACCCTTTTCAATGGCCAATTTCAATTCGCTGTGAAACTTATCCATTTGAATTTCCAGAATTTCACGGTTAGAGAGTCCGGCTGTTGAATCAATCAATTCCTCGATGTGAAGGTCAACCTCGAGCACATCGGGGGTTTTAACTACAACCTTTTGTGGCGAAACCGGCCTGTTTTCACGGTCTTTCTCATTCACGATACTCTTGAAATCCTGTTCGGTCAGTTTGTCGATTTCAGCATTTAAGGGATGCTTGACCAGCTCAAATATCATGGCATCGTCATCAAAAAAATCGTTATCCGTAAAACTTTTCTCCTTGAAAAACTTCACTGAATTGACTGTGATTTCCTTTTCTACCATTTCGGCCAGTTTTTTGGATTCTTTTCGAAAGGGCATAATACGAAAACAGAAACGGGGCAACTGATTCAATTCCACAGCAGTTAAACCTTCGAGGTATTGTTTGGTATTGGACTCCAACAAACCACTATCAATGGTTTGATAGTTTTCACCATCGAAATGGGCATAATGATAAAGCAGGGTGAAGTTGCTGTCGTTGATCAGGTGAACCTCAATTTCACCACCTACCGGGTTTTTTTGATCTTTTGGATGAAACGATACAAAAAACCGGGGGAGATCATTCCCTTCAATGATTTCGGGGATGTGCTCCGGTTCAGGCTCGGGCTCAGGTACAGGAATTATTCTTTCGGTATGACGATTTGCAATTCTTTCCCTCCGATCGTACGATGTATCTTCAGCTACTTTTACCAGTTCACTGATCAAAGTGGGAATTTCAAAACCATCTTCATTTTCAACAACTACCAGATTTTTGCTTTGAATTCCCACAATGCGCCCTCCACCAACCTGGTTGAGAAATTTTACCTTATCACCTATTTGTAACATGATCTTTTTTTCTGCAAAAATAGCTTTAAAAGCCGATATTCAATTTGTTAACGAAACACCACTTTGAAAACAAGCGTTCATCAGTCAAAAAGCAGCTAAAAAAAGTGATCGCTTCAAAAAGCAAGCAAATCATGCAATACAGATCAAATTATCTGAATTATAGAGAAATAGACCACCGCTTGAAAAATCCAGAAAAGTCAGGGCTTTCAACAAAGCTGTAATCGATTGCGCTTGAGCTTTAATTGTGCAAGCAAATGTTGAATGAATTAAAAAGACGAATCGACCGAATCATAAACGACCACCTTGTGCCACAAATGACTGTTTTCCTCTACAAACTTTAAGTGAACAGGATGAACCTGATAGGCATTCTGATCATCGGTACTGGCAAAAGAAATCAGCATGGAATAGGTATAGGAATGATCTACCACATCGCGTTGTTCCGTTGATGCCGGTACTCCCAGGTGGTACAAGCCAACCTGTTCGATGGAAAACAGCTTGTTCACTGCTGCTTCGAACTGCTTTCTTACTGCAGGGTTTTCGGGTTCTTTCAACCAGAAAAACACGTGGTGCAGCAAAGCCTTTTGAATGGGAGGATTGCTGGCCATTGACCCGGCAGGTTTCAGGAGCCATCCGCTAACCATTGATCCCAAAGCCAGGTACTTCAAAAAATTTCGACGATTTTTCATCTTATTGGATCTGTTGATTCATACCGGCACCAAATTAATGCATTTTTTTAACTTTGCCGTCCGTTATCTATTCACTGTTTGAAGCATCATGAAGCAGCCAGAGCCGTTCAAAAATATCCGTATCGAAGATTATCAATACCTGTTGCCCGATGAAAGGGTCGCTAAATATCCCCTCGAACAACGGGACCAATCTAAGTTACTGGTGTTGAAACAGGGACAAATTTCCGACCGCCATTTCTATCAATTACACCATGAGTTGCCTGCCAATTCAACCCTGATCTTCAACAATACCAAAGTGATACGGGCCCGCTTGTTTTTTCACAAGGAAACTGGCGCCAAAATCGAAATTTTTATTCTCGATCCGGTTGAACCATCGGACTATGCCTTGAATTTTCAGCAAACCGAACGTTGCCGCTGGAAATGCATCGTGGGCAACCTCAAAAAATGGAAAGACGAAAGCCTTCAACTCCAGGTGAACATCAAAGGCAAAACCATCCTGTTAAAAGCTGAAAATATTGCAGAAGCCGGAAACGGACGCATCATCGAATTTTCGTGGAACCAGGGTGAATTTACCTTTTCAGAAATACTCGAAGCCGCCGGGAATATTCCCATACCACCTTATCTCCACCGCGAGTCGGAAGCCATTGATCTTGAAAGATATCAAACAATTTATTCAAGCATCAAAGGATCAGTTGCAGCGCCAACTGCTGGACTTCACTTTACTGGCAATGTATTGAAAAGCCTGGCAAGCAAAGGGATCGATACCGCTGAACTGACCCTGCACGTGGGGGCCGGTACATTTCAACCTGTGAAAAGTGAAACCATCGGTGAACACGCCATGCATACCGAGCATTTTGCCATTACCCGTTCTTTCCTCGAAAATCTGGCCAAACAACAGGGCCCGCTCATTGCCGTCGGAACAACTTCGGTACGCACCCTCGAAAGCCTATACCAAATGGCCGTCAAAATTGGTCGCGAACCGGAAATTTCACCCGAAAAACTGAACATCAGTCAATGGGAGGCTTATGAGCTTGACGAAAAAATTTCGCGCAGCATGGCCATCGACCGACTGATTGCTTACCTCGACCGGAAGGGCTATGAACAAATCAATGCCGCAACACAGATCATCATTGTACCAGGCTATCATTTCGGGATGATCGACGCCATGATCACCAATTTCCACCAACCAGCCAGCACCCTGCTGCTGCTCATTGCAGCCTTTATCGGGGACGACTGGAAAAATGTATACCAACATGCCCTGGACAAGACTTACCGCTTTTTGAGCTATGGCGACAGTAACCTCTACTTCGCGCCAAAGCAGATTTAGCAGCCCCATAAGGGGATAAGAAAATATTTAGTAGGTTTGTGATGAACCACTACCATGACATTCAAATTTCAACATAGCATTGCTGGCTGTTTTTTGGCAGTTTTATTGCTGTCAGGCTTCACTACTTTGGCTCAGAACAACAGGCTTTACAGCAACCTGAAAGTGAACGACGGTTTGCCCAGCAACGAAATTTTTGAAATCAGTCAGGATTCCATGGGCTTTATCTGGCTGGCCACCAACGATGGATTTGTTCGTTACGATGGTCACCAAATGAAAGTTTACCGCAAAAACCGCGACAACAACATTGCACTCAGTAACAACCAAATTACTGCCATCGAAAACGGCCGGGACCTTGGTCTTTGGGTAAGCAGTTACGAGGGTTTGATGCATTTTGATACAAAAACCGGGACCAGCAAAGCAATAGACCTGGGCGGAAAAAGAGAAATCAGGTGCCTGCTCAATCAGGGCGACTCCATTTTATGGGCCGGTTCGTCGGAAGGGCTCTTCAAAATCAACACCCATGATTTCAGCTACCAGATTTTCACCAACGAAAATTCATCGCTGGGTTCAAACATTGTACGTTCGTTGTACCTCGATGCTGACCAGCAGCTTTGGGTGGGTACTTTTGACGGCATCAACCGGCTCGACAATTCGGGCGCGATGGACCATTTTATTTTGAAGGGAAATTACAAGCCCGAGTTGAAAAACAATTTGGTGCTGGACATTCAGCCATATTCGAATGAAAACGATTCGCTGTTGCTGATTGGAACCGAAACGGGTCTTGTGTTGCTTAACCGTTTCGACCATCGGTATACCGTGTACAATGCCGGAAATATACCCATCGAAAATGAAGTGGTGAAATGCATCTTCACTCCCCGCGAAGGTGAAATTTTTTTCGGAACCGATTTTGGGTTTTACTTTTTGAATTTGAAAACCCAAAAACTCGAAAGTGCCTTCCACGATCCCTTTAATACTTACTCCATTTCAAACAATGTTATCTGGGACATCTTTGAAGACCATGCCGGCATTATTTGGCTGGCTACTTCAAACGGGATCAGCAAGTTGAATGTTAACCAGCACATGTTTCAATTCACGCCGGTTTTTTCAAGGTCGGGCAATGAAATCATCGGAACCCAGGTAAACGATTTGTATTGCGACCGGCAGGGAACCATCTGGCTGGCGACCAAAAAAGGGGTCATTGCCCAACATCCCGATGGCACCCAGGAGAATTTCACAGCCCTCGAACCATCTAAAAATCGTCTGGTATTGAACAACATCAACACCATTTCGGGCGATTACCTGGGGCGCATCTGGATTGGGAGTGCAGGGGGCATCAATGTGTGGGATCCGGCCAGGAAAAAGATGCACACCATCACCGCCGATTTCGACCTGAACAAGGGGCTACGTTCCAATTACATCGGGGCATTCATTGCTCCCTCCGACGGATCATTCTGGGTAACAACCTGGGGCGGAGGCATGTACCGGGCCAGGGGAAATTTTGAAAACCCCGAAGACATTGTGTTCGAATACGTGGCCAACTTTAACACCAATGTTTTTTCGACCCACAAAAAAATATGGTTGAAAAACGAAAACAAGGTGTTTGCGATCGACTTAAATACCCTGGCCATAGAAAACAGTCAGCAACTGAACAAAGCACTGGCGGAAGAAAACATCGCTTCGTTGCTGGCATCGAGCAAGGGTGTTCTCTGGATAGGTACCCACAACCTACTGATCAGCTACAACATCCAAACTGAAGAAATCGTTCAGCACGATATTTATACGGGCAGCGAGAGCGCTGTTTTCAATTTGCAGGAAGATCAGGAAGGCAACATTTGGGGCACTACCCTAACCACCATCTTCAAGTACATTCCACACGCCCAAACCATGGAGACCTTCCCCAAAAATGAAGGCCTTCCGCTCGACAACTTTCTGCACGAAAGCAAGGCCCTTGCAAGCGATGGACGCATTTTTTTCGGTGGAAATGACGGCTTTATTTCCTTCGATCCCAAAACCATCCGGAAAAATACCTTTCAACCGCAAGTGCTGATCACCTCACTACGGGTCAACAACAAAAACATTGAATCGCTGAATGAACTGAACAGCCGTAACCACGGCAAGCAACTTATACCCTATTCCGATGAATTGGTGTTGCGCTACGATCAGCATTCATTCACCATTGGGTTTTCGTCCCTGCATTTTGGCGAGCCCGGCAGAAACATCTATGCCTATCGGCTCGAGAATTATCACAACGACTGGACTTATACATCCGGCGAGAACAATGTGGCTTCCTTCTCAAACCTCTCGGCCGGCAAATACCGCTTTGTATTGCGGGGAACCAACAACGACGGGGTTTGGTCCGAAAAGGAAACAAGTCTCCTTATCGTTATCAAACCACCTTTCTGGGCCAGCCCGCTTGCCCTGGTGATTTATTTCCTGCTGTTGCAGCTCATCCTTATTTTGTTGTGGATGGCCTACCGGAACAAACTGCGCTGGAAAGAACAATTGCGTTTGATTACCATGGAAAAGGAGAAAAACGAAGCCATTGCCATGGAAAAACAACGCTTTTTCACCAACATATCGCATGAGTTCAGAACGCCCCTGAGCCTCATCATGGGACCGGTTGAAAGCATGCTGAAACGCGATCAGGTTTCGGGGCACGACCGACAGTTGCTGCAACTCATTTCAAAAAATACCCAGCGCTTGTTTTCACTTGTGAACCAATTGCTCGACATTCGCAAGATTGAAACCAATACCCTCAAGCTGAAATTGGAAGAAGCCAACATGACTGAACTGTGCGAGAAACAGTTCAACCTGTTCATCGATTTAGCTGAAACACAAAAAATTGATTACCGCTTCGAGGCTTCAGCCAGTAGTTTGCCTGCGGTAACCGATGTGGTAAAACTGGAATCCATGATCCAGAATTTGTTGTCGAATGCCTTCAAATTCACCCCTGAAAAGGGTTCCATTACTTTAAAAATTGAGGCAACACAAAATGATGCCTTCCTGATCAGTGTGAAAGATACCGGGATTGGCATTGATGAAGACATCCAAAACATTGTGTTTAAGCGCTTCTTTCAAGGAAGCCAGTCGGGCAAAGCGAGGGGATATGGTATTGGCTTGAACATTGCCAAAGAATATACCGAAATCATGAACGGTAAAATCTGGTTCGACAGCATTCGGGGCAAAGGGACCACTTTTTACATTGAATTACCTGCCAACAAAGGTGAACAAAACAGACCCGCCGCTGTCGAAACACGCGTTGAGAAGCAAATAAAAGCCCCTGAAAACGGAAAAAACAAGCAATGGAAAGAAGGTTTGCCTGTTGTTTTGGTAGTAGATGACCAACCCGATATCCTTGAATTTTTGAGCCTGGGACTGGGGGATCATTACAGCCTGCTTTCGGCCAGTAACGGGAAAGAAGGGTTTGAACTGTTGGATAAAACACCGGTCGATCTGATCATCAGTGACATCATGATGCCGGTAGTGGATGGCATTGAATTTTGCGAAAAGGTAAAACAACACCCGCGTTTCAGCCACCTTCCCATCATTTTGCTTACGGCCAAAACAGTGGAAAGCCAGAAGGCCGAAGCCTACAGGGCCGGTACCGATGCCTTCATGACCAAACCCTTCGACATGGAAGTACTCATTGCCCGCATCGAAGGACTACTGCACCGTCATCAGCGCATCGACGACTACATCAAACGCAAATTAATTGTTGAAAACCAGAAGGTTGAAATCGAATCCAGTGACGAAAAGTTGTTACAGGAAGCCATTCAGTACATCAACGAACACCTGAGCGATCCGGAAATCAACCTGGAAAAAATGTGCCGAAAAATGGGCGTGAGCCATTCGAGCCTCTACCGAAAAATCAAAGCACTCACCGGCATGACCGTCAATGAACTCATCCGGAATGTAAAGCTGAACAAGGCAGCCCAACTCATCAAAACCGGTAAACTGAGCATTTCGGAAGTGATGGATCAAACCGGATTTACCAATCACTCCTATTTTGCCAAATGCTTTAAAAAAGTGTACAAAGTAGTGCCAAAAGAATACAAATAAAGCCTCCCCAACCCCTCCCGGAGAGGGGCTCATCCATTCTACTTACTTTTGCTGAAGTATTGCTAATCAGGCATTGAATTAATCCCTTTACCCAGGAGAGGGCTGGGGTGAAGCTCCCTCCCTTGAGAAGCTTTGGGGGCTTCAGGTAAGGGCTGGTGAGCTTATTTTATTTCTATATCTGACCAATTTGTGTTCATATTCTTTCAATTCCTTTTGATATGTTTTCAATTTCGACCCTCCATTATGCAGCGGCATGGGTAGCTTTGACCAACAGCTAAACATCAATTGATTCATTTGACTTTCCTCTTTCTCCGAAAAAGAAATGGAAGTCGGCACTATTCAATATTATCGACTAAATGTAAACCTATGAAACTAAAACTCTTTCTTTTGACCCTTTGGATGCTGGCGGCTTTTGTGAATGCAATGGCACAGCAAATTACCGGGCAGGTAAGGGCCTCCGGAGGTGAAGCACTGCCAGGTGTGACCGTTTTGGAAAAAAACACCACCAATGGGATCAGTACCGACCTCGAAGGCCATTTCATTATCAAAGCTTCTGCCAATGCCACACTGGTCTTTTCGTACGTGGGATTCCAAACACAGGAAATACCGGTTCAAGGAAGAAGCAATATCAATGTGATACTTGAAGAAAACCTGGTAGGCATTGATGAAGTGGTGGCCATTGGTTATGGCTCTGCCCTGAAAAAAGACATTACCGGTGCCGTAGCCACCGTGAGCGAAAGTGAATTCAACAAGGGCTATGTCACCAACGCCGAACAACTCATTGCCAACAAATTGCCCGGTGTACAGGTGATTCCCTCCAGCGGACGACCGGGAGCCGGAAGCTCTTTCCTGATCAGGGGTGGCGCTTCGCTCAATGCCAGCAACGATCCGCTCATCGTCATCGACGGGGTTCCCATCGAGGGCTGGGGCGATGGCCCGGGCTTCCTGAGTGCCCTCAACCCCAACGATATTGAATCGTTCAGTATTCTGAAGGATGCATCGGCGGCAGCTATTTATGGCTCCAGGGCTTCGAACGGTGTGATCCTGATTACTACCACCAAAGGACAGGCCGGGAAGTTGAAGGTGAGCATCCAATCCAAAGCATCGCTTTCGCACATCATGAAAAAAGTACCGGTATTGGACGGTGACCAATTTCGGGAGCTGGTCAGCGAAGCAGCAGCATATTCAGGTAAGGACCTCAGCTGGTTTGCCCCGGGAACAGAAAACACTGACTGGCAGGACGAAATCTTCCAACAAGCCCTGAGCACCGATCACAACCTGAGCATCAGTGGAGGCATAAAAAACCTGCCCTATCGCCTTTCCTTGGCCTACCTCAACCAGGATGGAATCCTTAAAACCAGCAATTTTGAACGGGTAACTGCCATTTTTAACCTGAACCCCACCCTCTTCGACCAACACCTGAAAATTAACCTCAACCTGAAAGCTTCGATGGAGGACCAGCGCCTTGCCGACGAAAGGGCCATTGGCAGTGCCATCAGTTTTGATCCCACCCAGCCGGTGCGAACTGATGATTCTAAATTTGGCGGATACTTTGAATACGAAGCTTATGCCGATAACCCGGCTGTTTTCTGGGGCCATTTTAACCCCGTGGGTATGCTCGAACAGGTGACTTCCACCAGCAACACCCTGCGCAGCATCGGGAACATCCAGCTCGACTATTCGCTGCATTTTTTGCCCGAATTACACATCAACATCAATACCGGGTACGACTTGGCCCGTTCGAAAAGCAGCTACTTTATGCCCGAAACAGCCTTTGAACAAAACATGGCCAAGGGGAGCAAGTACAACGCCGATCCTTCGCGGGAAGTCCGTAATGTGTATTTCGAAAGTTACATGAATTACGTGAAAGACCTGAAAAGCCTGAAAAGCAGGGTGGATGCCATGGTAGGTTATTCCTATAACGATTTCTTATCAACCTATTACAACTACCCATCGTACAATGCCTTGGGCGAGGAACAACCCAACTCTGCTCCCACCTATCTGTTCGATAAGCCTCAGCACACGCTCATTTCGTTTTATGCCCGGGCCAATTATTTCCTGATGGATCGCTATTTGCTCACTGCAACGATTCGGAACGATGGTTCATCGCGCTTTGCCGAAAGCAACCGCTGGGGTTTATTCCCTTCGGTGGCCTTTGCCTGGAAGATCAATCAGGAAGGTTTTATGCAAGGTATGACCAGTCTTTCTGATCTGAAACTCAGAATGGGTTACGGCGTTACCGGCCAGCAGGATGGCATTGGCAATTACGATTACATCCCGACCTACTCGCAGGGCGAACTTACCGCGCAATATTATATTGGCAACAAGTTCTACCGTTTGGCCTATCCCTCGGCTGCCGACCGCAACCGCAAGTGGGAGCAAACGGCCACCTATAACCTTGGTTTGGACTGGGGCTTCTTCAACCAGCGTTTATCGGGTTCCATCGATGTGTACAAAAAAATCACCGACGACCTGCTCAATACGGTGAATGTGCCCATGGGAACCGACTTCACCAGCTCCATTACCAAAAACATTGGCAGCATGGAAAACCGGGGCATTGAACTCAACCTGAAAGCCACGGCGGTTAAAACCAATGACCTGAGCTGGAACCTTGGAGCCAATTTCACTTACAACGAAAACGAAATCACCAAACTCTCGCTGGTGGCCGACAGCGCCGTTGGACTGGCAAGCGGCAGCTACCTGGTGAATACTGTGGGCTACAGCCGGAATGTTTTTTACCTCTACCACCAGGTGTATGACCAGGATGGCACACCGCTGGAAGAAACCATGCTGGATGTGAACAAGGACGGCATCATCAACGACAAGGACCGCTACCGTTCGCACAGCTCCATTCCAAAATTTCTGATTGGTTTCAATACGGCTTTGCAATACAAGAGTTGGAGCCTCAATGTGAACTGCCACGCCAACCTGGGCCATTACATGTATTACCGTCCCGGCGACAACATGGTGGCGGTTTACGGCTGGAATGCCCCTTACAACGTGAGCACCAACTGGTATGATACCGAATTTAAAATGAGTACCAACCAGGCGCAGGAATTCAGCGATTATTACCTGCAAAATGCCTCCTTCCTGAAAGTGGACAACATCACCATTGCTTACGATTTCAAAAACCTCTTTGAAAAAGCGTCGTTGCGCATCAATGCTTCGATACAAAACGTGTATACCCTGACCAATTATCAGGGACAGGATCCCGAAGCCAGCTGGAACTGGGGAGTCGATTTCGGAAGCTCTTATCCGGTTCCGCGTACGTATGCCATTGGTTTAACCCTCGATTTTTAATGTCATGGAACGAAAAATTTACAACAAAATGAGAAGCACAAAACGAATATACAACTACCTGTTGCCGGCAATGCTCCTGCTGATCACCTCCTGCATTGGTGATCTGGATCGCTTTCCCACCAACGGAACCACCAACGATGTGCAATACAGCACCATTGACGGTTACAAGCAAAGCCTTGTGACCATCTATTCCAGGCTTTCGTATGCCGATTTCCTGCGCGACTACTGGAACATGCAGGAACTCACCACCGACGAAGCTGTTTCGACCTGGGACGACGACGGCATCCTTTCGTACCACATTTTTAACTGGACGGCCGATAACATTGCCAACGAACGGGTTTACCGCACCTGTTTGTACAACATTACCCTGAGCAATAATTTTCTGATTGAAGCCTCCGATGAAATGTTGGAAAAACGCGGGTTCTCGGGAACCGATGCAGAAACCATTCAGCAGTTCAAAGCCGAAGCCCGTTTCATGCGTGCTTTCTATTACTGGATACTGATGGACATTTACGGGAACCCACCCTTCGCCACTGACGCCTCACTGGCTGCCGGTGAGGCGCCGCCTCAGATCACCCGGGCCGATTTGTTCAACTACATCGAAACGGAACTGAAAGAGATTGAACCCTTGCTTTCTGCGCCCAAAAACAATGAATATGGCCGTGCCGATCAGGCAGCATGTTGGGCCTTGCTTTCAAGAATCTATCTCAATGCCGAAGTCTACACAGGATCAGCCCGTTTTACCGATTGTATCACTTACAGCCAAAAGGTAATTGATGCAGGCTATTCGCTTGAAGCTGATTACAAATGGCTGATGCTGGCCGACAATTATTTGAACACCAACGAATTTATTTTCACTTCGGTTTACGACAATGCCAACATTGAAACCTGGGGCGGCACCAACTACATGGCCCTGGGCGCTTCAGGAGTTCCACAGGAAGTAAATGGGATGAGCTCATCGTGGAGTTCACTGCGCATGTGTCAGCAAATTCCAGCCTTGTTCCCATCAACTGATCCAACGCTTGACCAACGGGCCATGCTGTGGACCGAGGGACAAAACCTTGAGGTCAAAGACCTGGGAACTTCGCTCGACGGTTACTCCAGTTTTAAATTCCGGAACCTCGATCGTGCCGGTGTACCACCTGTTCAAAACAATACCTACAACAACCTGAGCGACATTGATTTTCCGATTTTCAGGCTGGCCGAAATCTATTTAAATTATGCCGAAGCCGTGCTTCGCGGAGGCTCAGGCGGCGATGTAAATACTGCCCTGCAGCTGATCAACCGGCTCAGGGGCCGTGCCTATACCAACAATCCTGCAAGCACTGCTGGAAATATCGCCGCCGTCGAACTGACGATCGAATTCATCCTCGACGAACGTGCCCGGGAGTTGTATTGGGAAGCCCATCGCCGAACCGACCTGGTACGCTTTAATAAACTCACTACCGATGCTTATTTGTGGGATTGGAAAGGTGGCGTACGCGAAGGAACTGCCGTTGATGAGCGTTTCAACCTCTTTCCCATACCCACCTCCGATTTGCTGGCTAATCCTAACTTAAAACAATTGACCAATGGCTATTAATCAATACATCCAAAGAAAAAAAGCACAAACGGCAATCATTACACTGATGCTGTTGTTCGCTGCCTGTGAATCCGATTTAATGAAACCCACCATCGGCGAAGGTACACCCCCGGCACTGAGCTCATCGGCCAACGAACTGGTCCTTGCAAGGACCGACTCGGCGAATGTGGCCCTGAACCTCAGCTGGACGAGCCCGGGCTATCTCGAAAATACCGAAGCGGGTGATGTTACCGGTAACTATTTTGTTGAAATTGATCAAAGTGAAGATTTCAGCGCACCCAAAAGCTTTGCCACGGGCAACAACCTGCAACGTTCATTCACCGTGTATGCCCTCAACAAAATCATGCTCGATTTAGGCTATGAAGCCGATCTTGCTCAAAATTTGTTCATCAGGGTGAAATCCGTGTTCTTCACTACCGAAACCTTGTATTCCACTACCCTTTCCGTGAAAGTCACCCCTTACACCACCATCATACCGCCGGCCATTGAGGTGCCGGAACAATTGTGGATCTCGGGCGACGCTCTCCCCACCGGCTGGAACCAGCCCTTCCTGCCCGAGCAACAGTTCAGCAAGGAAACGTCCACTTCGTTCTCCATTACCATCGATTTACTGGGAGGGAAGGATTACGAAATGATCACCGACGGAACCGGTGCCAATTGGACACCCTGTTACCGCATTGATCCGGCACTCGATCCGGCCACCATGGTTTGGGGTGGCTCTTTCGTATGGGACGGTGAAGGCTCGGCCTACAGTTGGGGAAGCAAGAAATTCCTGTCGCCACCAAACGATGGTACTTACAAAATTACCATGGACTTCCAGGAGGCCACCTTCAAGGTGGAAGATGTTTCGGGACCTCCGGTCATTGAAGTGCCTGCTGAACTCTGGATTTATGGCGATGGCCTTACCGGCGGATGGGTCACCCCCTTCCCGGCTGAACGACAGTTTGAAAAAATCAGCGACACCAAGTTCAGCATCACCATTTTTATTGCTGCCAGCACGCCCTACGAGATGATCACAGACGGAACTGGCGCCAATTGGACGCCTTGTTACCGCATCGATCCGGCACTTGATCCGGCTGAGATGATCTGGGGCGGAAGCTTCGTATGGGACGGCGAAGGCTCTGACTACATCTGGGGCAGCAAAAAATTCCTGTCACCACCCGATGATGGGGAATATACCATCACTTTGGATTTTCAAACTGCTACCTTTGTGGTGGCAACACCCTAAGCACCCGTTTTAAAACTGAAATATGTCCAACAGGTACCGCATCTTCATCGTTTTAGTACTATCGATCACCACACAACTTGTGGCGCAAAACTCCTTCATCATTGGCCAGGATTTATCCTACGCCAATATGATGGAGGATTGCGGTGCCGTATTTCGTGAAGATGGAACCGCAAAAGATGTGTATGAAATTTTTGCCGACAACGGCACCAACCTGGTTAGGGTGAGAGTTTGGCATACGCCCGACTGGCAGGAAAACCTTACCCAACCCGAAGGGGTCAAAAGCCAGTACAACAATTTAGAAGATGCGGCTAAAACCATTGCAAGGGCGAAAGAAGCCGGCATGCAGGTAATGCTCGACATCCATTTTTCTGATTTCTGGTGCGATCCGGGACGGCAAATCATCCCGAAAGCCTGGGAAGGGGTGGCCAACAACGAAACAGCGTTGAAAGATTCCATTTATCAATATGTTACCAGGGTTCTTACTGAGCTTAACAATGAAGATCTAATGCCGGAGTATGTCAAAATTGGAAATGAAAACAACAGCGGGATCATGACCCACAAAGGCATGAATAGCCAATACGAGGGCATTACGCAACTGAGCGATTCGTGGGCAAGGCATGGGCGTTTATACAATACTGCCATCAAAGCGATTCGCGATGCTTCGGTAAATACAACCATAAAACCGAAAATTGCCCTGCACGTTGCAAGTCCTGAACATGTGATCTGGTTTTACAACAACATCATCGAAAATGGGGTCAGTGATTTCGACATCATGGGCTTCACTTATTATTATTCCTATGGGGAAAAATCCATTGCCTATGTTGGCAATGTGATAAAGGAACTTAAAGCACTACACCCCAGCTATGAGACCATGGTGGTGGAGACGGGTTATTTGTGGGACAAGCAAAACATCGATGGATTAGGGAACATCATCAACGCATCCAGCCCCGACTATCAACCTGTGTCGCCATCTACTCAAAAACAATTCATGGTCGATCTGTCCAAAGAGGTAAAAAATGCCGGGGGTTCAGGGGTCATCTTCTGGGAACCGGCCTGGGTATCCACCCCCTGCTCAACGCCCTGGGGAACCGGATCATCGCAGGAACACGTGGCCTTTTTCGATCACCGCAACCAGCTGAATTACATGAAACACGGCGCCGGTGGCTGGCCTGCCGAATTTTGGGGCACGCAAAGCACCAGCACAGTGACCCTGAAAGTAGACATGACCCAGCAGGATGTATCACGCGGGGTATACGTGGTGGGAACACTCAGCGACTGGCAGTTTGTGGAGTTGCAGCCCGAAGTCAACAATGCGATGGTTTATCAGACCAGCCTGGAACTCAACATCGGAGATGTTCATGCTTATTACTTCATCACCAGCAACACCTGGACCGGCTATGAAAATTACCGTGAAACAGTCCCCGAAGCCTGTGCCACTTCCGATGAACTGCTCAACGATCAGAACTGGACTACCGACAGAGCCTTCGTGGTACCGGCCAACGATACCACCATTGCTTACGCCTGGGCCTCGTGTGAATCATTCTACACCTCGGTACCCGAAGCGCAGCTTAAAGAAAAGTTTTGGAAGATATACCCCAATCCTGCCGGGAAACAAATCAACCTACTTTTCGGCCATACTGTTTTGAAAAGCGAATTGAAAGTGTTCAACACCAATGGTGAACAAGAAAACATTGACCTGAAAGCAACCGGGAACAATGCCTACCAGCTTGAAGGCTTGAAACCGGGATTATATCTTTTTGTTATGACAAAGAACCAACAACACTTCACCCAAAAGGTGAGGATTGAATAAGCACAACATCATGAAATTCATCCAGCAAACCCACAAAATAGCAGTGTTCCTGATCGTGCTGATGATCATTTCAGCCTGTAACAATGCAAAACCAGCGGCCGAAGAAGCGCCCTTCATGATTGGTGCCGATATCTCCATCCTGAAAAAAATTCAGGATTATGGTGGCACCTACAAATTTGAAGGTACAACACGCGATGCCTTGGAGCTCTTTACCGAAAACGGCTACAACTATGCCCGCCTCCGCATTTTCCACACACCCAACATGCGGGGTCCTGTATGCAATTCGCTCGATTACACCATCGAGCTGGCCAAACAGGTAAAAGCGGCCAACATGAAGTTGTTGCTCAATTTTCACTATTCCGACACCTGGGCCGATCCTCAAAAACAAACCAAGCCAAAAGCATGGGAAGGACTGGCGTTCGAGGTCTTGCGCGACAGTGTTTACCAGTACAGTTACGATGTCATTGTGGCCATGAAACAGGCTGGTGTGCTCCCCGATATGGTACAGGTGGGCAATGAAATTACACCCGGCATGATCTGGCCCGACGGAAAAATATGGCGGGAAGAGGGCGAAAACTGGGAACAGTTTTGCACCCTGTTGAAAGCGGGCATAAGTGGCGTGAACGATGCCTATGGAAATGAAAAAGTGCCCATCATGATCCATATCGACAAGGGTGGTGATTTAAGCGCCACGCAGCATTTCTTTACAAAGATTGAAGAACATGGTGTGAGCTACGACCTGATCGGGCTCAGCTATTATCCCTGGTGGCACGGCACTTTCGACGATCTGGAAAAAAACCTGAGCTGGTTGTCGGAAAACAAAAGCCAGGACCTTGTGCTGGTTGAAACCGCTTATTACGCCAACGGCTATTATCCCGAGCCGGCCGAATGGGTGCTGGATGTGCAACCCTTCCCGCCAACGGAGCAAGGTCAGTACGATTTTTTGCAAACCCTGCATCAATTGTTGCTGAAATACCCCAAAGTAAAAGGCTTGTTCTATTGGGAGCCGGAAGGCATCCTGGCCGAAGGATCGGGACTGTATTACCTGGGCCGAAGCTTGTTCGATGAAGAAGGCCATGCCTACAAAGGACTCACCGCCTTCAAACCTGAATAAAACAATTTGTCATGAAAAATAACCTTCTACTTATCCTACCGTTCATCGCGCTGATCCTTTTTGGTGCCTGTGAGCCCAAGCCGTCAAGCAAAGAACTGTTTAACAACGACTGGCAGTTTACAATTTCGGATGCCTCGTTTGAGGAAGTTCAGCAACTGGAGCAATGGGAAGCTGTTAGCCTGCCCCATTCAGCCGTGATTGAACCCAAAATTGTGAACGACCAATGGCAGGGCATTTGCTGGTACCGGAAATCGTTTCAACTGCCTGCAACAGCAAAAGGCCAACGAGTCATCCTCCGTTTTGAAGGAGCGATGAATGTTTCGGAATATTGGGTAAACGGGCAAAAAGTGAAGGAACATTTGGGCGGCTACCTGCCTGCTGTTTTTGATTTTACCGAGGCTGCCAATTTTGATGGCGAAAACATCATTTATGTTCGTCTGGACAATACCGACAATCCGGTGACCGGCCCAAAACCCTTGAAAATACTCGATTTCAACATGTATGGCGGTTTATACCGCGATGCCTGGCTGATGATCAAAAATCCTTTGCACATCACAGATCCCTTGCTGGCCAGTAAAACTGCCAGCGGCGGTGTTTTTGTCACCTATCCCGAAGTCAGCAAGGAAAGCGCCACCGTTCAGGTTCAAACCCACGTGGCAAACCAGGGCAGCAAAGCAAAATCCTTTAACGTACTTAACGAAATCTGGAAAGATGATCAGCTGTTAAGTTCGCAGTTGAGCCTTAAAACAAGCCTCGACACGGATACCGATACCGAGGTAATCAGCCGCTTAACACTTGAAAATCCTGCCCTTTGGTCGCCCGACAGTCCTTCACTTTACCAGCTGAAAACCAAAATTGTGGTGAACGGCAAAGTGTTGGAAGAAGAAAACACCACCATCGGGATCAAATACCTGGCCTTTGAAAACGGGAAACTGGTGCTCAACGGTGATAACTTGTTCCTGCGCGGGGTGAACCGTCATCAGGAATATCCCTACGTGGGCTATGCCCTGAGCAACGAAGCCCAGTACCGCGATGC
>JAFGVJ010000018.1 GCA_016938055.1 Prolixibacteraceae bacterium | reverse complement strand
TCCTTTATCAATTATGCAGTAACCCAACTCGACAATGCAGGAATCCCTGTGATAACCCCTCCCGGAGCATTGGGATGCCACATCGATGCCAAAGACTTTTTGTCACACGTACCACAGAAAGAATATCCTGCTGGTGCATTGGCTGCCGCCCTCTTCATTATTTCTGGCTGCCGCGGAATGGAAAGAGGAACCATTTCCAGCGTTCGCGATAAAGAAGGCAACGATATTTTAGCCGATGTAGAATTGTTGCGTTTGGCCTTCCCCCGCAGGGTATTTACCTTGTCACAAACCATGTTTTTAATTGACCGGGTGAAGTGGTTGTATGCTAACCGTGAGTTGGTGGGTGGCCTTAAATTTGTTGAAGAACCCAAGGTGCTTCGCTTTTTCATGGGCCGTTTGGCACCTACTTCCAATTGGCCCGAAAAACTGGTTGCCAAGTTTAAAGCCGATTTTGGCGATTCACTTTAAGCATCAAATAATATTTGACTGAATAAAAAAGGAAACCTTCGCAATGCGGGGGTTTCCTTTTTTTATGATCATTCAGGAGATGCTATCTAAAAATCATTCAATAATTTCGTTTTTGGTGCGTTCAATGATTCCGTTTTGCAGAACTTCGCACAAAAACAAAAAAGAAGATTTTGTTGAGAGAATTACAAAAATCCTCTGCTTTTGAGCCACAATTTACACGCAACAGGCCAGCTGGACTCGGTATTAGCCGACCGTCCCAAACCATAGCCATGACCACCTTGTTCGTAAATGTGCAATTCGCAGTGAACATTGAATTTCTTCATTGCAAGTGCATAGTTCATACTGTTTTGAACCGGAACAACCTGATCGTCCAATGAATGTACCATAAAGGCCGGTGGTGTTTGTGCATTCACCTGCAACTCATTCGAAAAGCACTTCACCTGTTCTTCCGAAGGATCTTCACCCAACAAAAACAAGCGTGAACCGGCATGCGTAATTGCTGCATCCATCGATATAACAGGGTAAATGAGTAACGAAAAGTCGGGACGTGCACTGGTCGTATCGGCAGCTTGATATACTTTCTCGTTAAAATGAGTCGACAACGTTGAAGCCAGATGCCCTCCTGCCGAATAGCCCATAATTCCAATTTTGTTGGGGTTGATGTGCAATTCTTTAGCATTGCGGCGCACCAAGCGAATGGCTTCCTGAGCGTCCTGCAGGGGACCAATGGATTGATCGATCATGATGGCATCGTCGGGCAAACGATACTTCAAAACAAAAGCCGAAATACCCATGGAATTGAGCCACTCAGCAGTTTGCTTCCCTTCGTGGTCGATGGCGATGCCCCAATACCCACCACCCGGACAAATAACGACAGCAGTGCCATTGTTCTCATCAGGTTTGGCCGGATAAAAATCAAGTCGTGGATTGGTAATCAGCCTTGTTTTAGTCCATCCATTGTTCGAGTCGGTCGTTTCGATCCAATCAGGATTTTCTATCGAACCGGGTACAGGTCCACTCCACAAATTGATGGTTTTCTCCTGCGAAAAGGCAGTGATACTCACAAACAAGATTACAATGAAGATGAATTGCTTTGTCATTTTTTGGTTTATCGTGTTGTTTTGGAATGAAAACTTATGGTTCAAACAAAATATCCTTGTTCGCCGGATCGCTTTCCAGTACTTTCTTGGCAAAGGGACAAACAGGCATGATCTGGACCTGCTTTTCGCGGGCATATTCTACCAGTTTTTTGATCAGCATTTTGCCATATCCTTGCCCTGATAATTTCTTGTTCACGAGGGTTTGTTCCGGAGCCAGTCTTTTAGAAACCCAAACGTAACGAATTTCGGCTACTATTTCACCCTCCTGTTCCAGATAAAATTTACCGGTAATACCATTGTCTGTATGTTGGAAATCGTTCATCTTTTATGCTATCATCAATTATTCTACAGTTACTTTTCCTATTATACGAATATCGCTGCTCGAAGCACCTAACTGGATTTCAAAATCGCCCGGTTCTACCTGGTATTCACGCATCATGGCATTGTAATAACGGAAATCTTCTTTAGGATTCAGCTTGAAAGTGAGGACTTTTTCTTCACCGGCAGCCAGGGCCACACGGTCGAAACTCCGTAACTGTTTGTTGGCCATGGGCAGGCTTGCTTCCACATCACGAACATACAGCTGAACCACTTCTTCGCCATCGCGTTTCCCGGTATTTTTCACCTTCACATTTACGGTAAATTCGTCATTGCTCTTTAACGAAGTTTTATCAATACTCAAATCGCTGTATTCAAACGTAGTATAGCTCAAACCATGTCCGAATGCATACAAAGGTTCGCCGGTAAAATAACGGTAGGTAAATCCTTTCCCGGCTTGCATGTTGTAGTTGGTAAATTCGGACAGGTCATCGGTCGAGTGGTAAAAGGTAACAGGCAGGCGTCCGGCAGGATTGTAGTCGCCAAAAAGCACCTGGGCCACGGCATCGCCACCACGCTGACCGGGGTACCATGCCATCACGATGGCCGGAAGTTCGTTTTCCAGGCCGTCGAATGAAATGGCGCTACCAGCTATCAGCACAAAGATGACCGGAGTGCCGGTGGCTTGCATGGCGCGTAAGGTTTTCAACTGAACAGCAGGCAATTCAATTTTGGTACGGTCGCCACCACGAAAGCCGTCAATGCCTTCGCGTCCCCGCATTTCTTCACCTTCCCAGTTGGCATCCAAACCACCCACGAAAATAGCCACATCTGCTTTTTTCACATTGGCCAACATCTCGGCCGATGGTTCAAACGGCCCCTTCACTTCAACTTTTTCTTCCAGTTTTTTCCAAACCAACCAGACTCCGGCATTGCCTTCGGCTTCGTAGTATTCAATTTTCAGGTCGTAATTTTTACCACCTACAAAATTCACCTCGGCCACCGAAGGAATCATTTCGTGTTCAGTCCAATCGTCAACAATCAGTTTTCCGTCGAGATAAATGCGACAACCATCGTCACTCATAGCTCCAAACTCAAAGGTTCCGGATTGCGGTGCAGTGATTGTTCCGGTCCAACGTACCGAGAAGTTATCTTTTTCCAGTGCTTGTTCTGGTGTCAAAATGCCTTGTGCCACCATGGTTTCGGTGGGAGAACCTTCGCCCCAATACATTCTTATTTGTGGATTCACCTGGGTAAAAACAGGTTCTCCGCTCAATTCCTTTCCACGAAAATACTCCCCTTTCAAACCAGGAACATAATTTCCCTGCGCATCGATGGTGTTCAGGTGTTTTGATTCAACCAGATCGTGACGTTTTGAGCCTTCATATTCCACAATAGGGCAACCTTCATCGTAACTCACTTTAATTTTCTCACCTGCAGCTTTTTGGATGCCGGCCAGAATGGTTACCGGATTGGAAGCATCGCCAAAATAGTTGGCACGCAGGGCATCGATGGTGTTGGCATTGGGTCCCACCACCGCGATAGATTTGATTTTTTTCTTATTGAGTGGCAAAGTGCCATCATTCTTTAGCAAGGTCATGGTTTTGAGTGCCATTTCCAGGGCTGCTTCGTCATGTTCTTTA
>JAFGVJ010000163.1 GCA_016938055.1 Prolixibacteraceae bacterium | reverse complement strand
GCCCACAGCAGCAAGAAAATGTAAATTGTATATTTTGTTTTCATTTTAGGATTGTTTAAAAGGTTACATTAAGACCAAATGAATAAACCGCCATTTGCGGGTAATTCTGACCGAAACCCCATCGAGGGTCGCCTTCGGGAGCCACTTGTTTCACTTTTGTCCAGGTAAACAAGTTGTTTGCGGTACAGTACATTCTTAGTTTAGAGATGTTCATTTGTTTCAGTAGTCGACTGTTGAACGTGTAACCTAACTCAATATTTCGGAGCTTCAGGTAGCTGTTATCGAGCAAGAAGAATGTGCTAACCTTTTGATTGGGGTTCACGCCATTGTTGAGTCTGGGATATGTGGCCGTTTCGCGGGTGTCGATCAGTTCGCCTGTGAAAGGATCGGTGTAATATGCCCAACGGTTCAGGTGATGATCGAGCAGTTTCCCGTTTTTGTTGGTGAACTCGTACATCATTCCGTCGCCAATATACATGCTGCTAAATTCAGTACCTTGAAACAATAAACTGAAATCGAAACCTTTGTATTCAAATCCTGATGAAAAACCGTAATTCATATTAGGAACGCTGGTATAGCCAATGTGGGTTTGATCTTTGTTATCGATAACTTCGTCGTGGTTGATATCTTGAAATTTCAGGTCGCCGGGGCGAACCGAAGACCCGATTTGTTCAGGTGAGTTTTGAATGTCGTCCCAGTCACTAAAGTATCCTTCAACAATATAGCCCTGGAATTGACCGATGCTTTGACCTTCCTCCTTTTGCCAGCTGACCATGTTGGGCGGTTCGTCCTTGTTAATGATTTTGTTTCGTGCAAAACTTATGTTTGCTTTAACCCAATAGGAAAAACCTGTACTCATTTTTTTACGGTGAGTAGCGTCGAACTCGAACCCTTTATTTTCGGTTTCACCAATATTTGCCGGTGGAGCATCAACACCAAAATACGACATGACCGTTTGGCGGTTCATTAAAATATCGGTACGCCTTTCATAAAACAAATCGGCATTAAAGCTGAACAAATCAACCATAATTGCACCTTCGAGACCAATGTTTGCTTTGCTGGCTTTTTCCCAGGTAACATCGGGGTTCGAAGCCGATGTTTCGTAGATGAATTCACGGTTTTCGGCATCGCGGCCAAACTTAGCGCCGGCATCGGGGGCATTTGATTTTTTGGAATTGAAATCTTGAATGTAAAGGAACCTGTCACCCCCAATTTTGTCGTTCCCAACCAAACCATATGAGCCCCGTAATTTTAACATCGACAGATAAGGAACATTGTTTTGGATGAATTCTTCTTCCGAAATTAACCATCCAAGTGAGAATGATGGAAAAACCCCAAACCGTTTACCTGGGGCAAAGTTTTCGGAACCATTGTAGCCAAGGTTGAACTCGGTAAAATAACGAATGTCGTAATTATAGGTGACCCTGCTTACCAGCCCTGAATAACGGTAGGGAATATCACCACCCGAACGGTAATCGGATTGGTTGTATAACAACAATGCCGTAACATTGCTTTTATCAAAAGACCGATCGTAGTACAAGGATGCGTCCAAATAGGTTTTCTGATGCTCATTGGTACTGCCCCACAGATAGTTGAATGGCTCATCGGCACCTTCGTATTCGTAGTTGTAGGGTTCTCCGGGTTGCGAAATAAGGTTGGACCACATGACCTGTTCGGAATACCTTTTCTCATCGAAATAGTAGCTATCGTAAGCAACTTTCGAGTTAACTGACAAGCCTTGAATAATTTTGCTCAGATCATATTTAAAGGCAAAACTTGATTCAACCACGTAGTTTTGCCGTATCATGAACCCGGTTTTGTTCAAGGCAGCCCAGGCGTTTGTTTTGTTCACGCCATAAGCAGGTCTTCCGTCGGGGTTGATAATAGCTGCTTCGTAAGGTGCCTGACGATTGATAATCCCTAAAGCATCGCCCTCGGAGTTCCAGGTTGCACCATTGGGCAAGTTCCTGTTTTCGAAACGGGCGGCTAAGTTGATCGAGAAAGTGAGATCGTCGGTAACATCCAGGTCGAGATTCGATCTCAAATTATACCGGTTAAAACCAAAGTTGGTGGTCTTTTTCTCTGTCTTAAAAATCCCTTCCTGGTTCAGGTAGCCAACAGAAACAAAGTACCGGGCGGCATTTGATCCCCCGCTGATATTTAAATTGTATTGTTGTTGCGGGGTGAAGTCCTTCACCAGTTCTTCCCACCAATCAATGTCGGGATAATAATATGGATCGGCAGTCCCGCTTTTGAAGGCTGCCAAATCATCTTCTGAAAAGCCACCGTTTTGTTTCAACAATGAAGTAACATCGGTGGTATTCATTTTCAGTGTGCCATCGTTGTTGAAAACATCGGTGTAATAATCGTTCAAAATGGCTTCGTTCTTCAATTTAGCCGTTTCGTACGAACGTAAAAAATTAGGGATACGGGTGGGCACCTGAGCACCTGCCAAAGAGGTAAAACTGACCACTGGTTTTTCGTTTGTTCCTCTGCGGGTGGTAATAATGATGACACCGTTAGCTCCTTTCACCCCGTAAACAGCTGTTGCTGAAGCGTCTTTTAATATCGAAACTGTTTCGATTTCGTTCGGGTCGATGTTGGTGATGGATTCACGTTCAACACCATCAACAATAAACAAGGGGTCGGAATTGACCCAGGTAGCACGTCCGCGAATAAAGATTTGCGGATCATCGTCGCCGGGTTGGCCAGAGGTTTGAATGGTTGTTAATCCCGGCAACCTGCCTGCAAGGGCATTGCCAAGGTTGGCGGTAGGGCTTTGTACCAGTTCCTTGGTACTTACGGTTGAAATTGCACCTACAATACTGGCGCGACGCTGGGATCCGTATCCAACAGCAACAATTTCATCAAGATCGACCCCTTTCGTTTTCAACACAACCATGAGATGACTATCCCCTTTAAAATCCTTTTCGCTTGTTTCCATTCCCACAAATGAGAATATCAGCACACCGGATTCGGCTTTTAATTTTAAAGCGAATTTTCCATCTAAATCGGTAACAGTACCTTGAGTGGCATCGCCACGACTACCTTTTAACAACACTGTAACACCAGGAATCAGCTCCCCCGATTCGCTGGTAACAGTCCCCGTTATGGTACTTTGTGCAAATCCTGTAAGCGAAACGATCAACAGGAAAAGAAGCAATAGAAAATTTTTCATCTGTTCATATTAAGTTAGTTATACATTATTAATATTTTTCATCATTCAGCTTTCAAAGTGGTCCTTGCCAGCGGAAGCTGCCCGCTTTTGGCGGTGATGGTTATTTCGCCTTTGACATCGGTCGATTGTATAATGGCGAGGCATTTCCCCAAATAAGCTTCCATTTTGTTTCCCTTTAATGAGGTGTGACTTTGTTGGTTGCCATTGCCCACTGCCAACAATTTGCCAGCGCCGTTCAATTCAAATTCAATAATGTTGTTGGCAAAAGGAACGGGCACATTGTTAGCATCAAGCAGTTGCACAGTTACATAACTCAAATCCTGCTTGTTGGCTCTGATGGATTTACGGTCGGGCGTGAGCACCATTTTGGCAGCTTGCCCGGCTGTTTGCACGGCAAACGACACGGTTTTTCCCTCTTTGGTTTTGCCAATGGCTTCCAATTTTCCGGGTTCGTAAGGCACTTCCCAAAACAGAAACGCCTCGTTTTTCAAATCCCAATTGCGTTTTCCCAATGACTTTCCGTTCAGTTTCAATTCCACCTCGGGAACATTGGTGTACACATGTACGGCCAGTGTATCACCTGAGATTGCATGGTTCCAGTGGGTTTCCACTTTGGGCCAGTTCCAGAACGAAGCCATGTTCCTGTTTCGTGCCGACTCATCGGTCTGAACGGCAATGTGGACCATGGGTTCATCGTTCCACAAAGCCTTTCGGAACCAGTAGCCGGGTTTGGGAAAGCCGCACATGTCAATCACGCCACAATCGGCTCCGCGCCACGGCCAATTGGGCCATGTTTTCCAAAATTCGAAACCGGTGCCCACGTGCCCAATCCCTGCTTCACCCAAATAATCGAAGCCCGTCCAAAGGAATTCTCCAGCCACGTAGTCCTCCAGTTGACCGTCGAGCCATTGCTGGTACGAACGCATTTGCCAGGCATTGTGGTCGTGGTAAGGGTACATGACCGTTTCTGAGCCGTAAATCACGCGGTTCGGATATTTCTCGTGATCGATTTTGTAAAAAGCTTCCTGATAGTTGTAGCCCACCAAATCGAACTGATCGAGCACCCCATAGTTATTGAAGTTCACAATTTCGTTGCAAGCCAAAGTGAACGGGCGCGTACTGTCGTGCGTCCTGGCCGCATCAAGCAGCATGGGAATAATTTTCTGCGCCTTGTCCTTGTTGTATTGTTCGCGCAATTCGTTGCCTATGCTCCAGGCAATGACCGACGGGTGGTTGCGGTCGCGGAGTATCCAGTTTTCCACATCGCGCTCATACCATTCTTCAAAATGAGGGGCATAGCCGTGAGGTGTTTTCCCGTCCATCCATTCATCGAAAATCTCGTCGATGACCACAAAGCCCATGCTGTCGGCATAAGCAAGCAGTTCGGGCGATGGCGGGTTGTGGCTCATACGCAGGGCGTTGCAGCCCATTTCTTTTAAAATTGAAAGTTGCCGTTTGTGGGTTTGCTTGAACACGGCTGCTCCCAGCGGGCCCCCGTCGTGGTGGTTGTTTACGCCCTTCAGTTTCACCTGCTTGTCGTTCAGAAAGAAACCTTTGTTGGGGTCGAAACGGAAGGTGCGCACACCAAATGCGGCTGAATAGCTGTCGGTTACATCATTGCCTTTTCTGATTTCAACCAGTAAAGTGTATAGATTAGCTTGCTCAATGGACCAGAGCATCGGGTTACTGAGCAGGATGTTTTGATCAATTTTCTTTTGCTGGCCGGCACTTAGCCCAACTTCGGTTTCGGTTTGTGCAACTTGTTTTCCATTGGAATTGACAAATTTTGTAACAACAGTACAAAGCTGATCGGTGTCGTTTTGGTTATTCAAATCAATTGAAATAGCCACCCTGGCCTCGTGATTGTCTGCTTCAAGCGTTCGGGCAAACACTCCCCATTGCTCGATGTGCAGTTTGTCTTTGGCAATGAGCCACACATGGCGGTAAATGCCCGATCCGGTGTACCACCGCGAGTTGGGCTGTTCGGTCGTATTCACCTTCACGGCAATCACGTTGTTCTGGCCAACCGGGTTTAAGTATGGTGTAAGGTCGTAGTAAAACGACGAATAACCATAGGGGCGCATACCAAGGGAATGCCCGTTGATCCACACCTCGCTGTTGCGATAAACGCCATCGAAGAGCACCGAAACTGTTTTGTTGGAATAATCGGCTTCGGTGATGAAGTGTTTCCGGTACCAGCCAATACCACTGTAGGTATAGCCACCACCGGCTTCGGTACGGAAGTTCTGGTCGAAGGGATGTTCAATGCTGAAATCGTGCGGCACATCGAGCGTGCGCCAGACCGAATCATCGAAGCCGGGCTGATCGGCACCTGGCTGATCGTTTAAGGCAAACTTCCAATCGAAATCGAAGGAGATCCGCTTGTCGGAGAATTGCTGTTCATTTCTGCACGAGGCAAAGACCATTGTCAACAATATAATAATCAAAGGAATCTTACTCATGATGCATGGTTTTTCTTTATTCAGTGATCACGTCCACTTCGGCAAATCCGGCCACCTGGTCGCCCCAGATGTTCTTCATTGCCCTAATCTTATAATAGCGGGCATTCAGCGGTGTAAAATTTTTGACCTGCCACACGGGGTTGTTCCTGATGTTCGAAAATTCACCTTCATCGACCAATTTCCATTTTTTGCTGTCGGTTGAAACATAAAATTGGTAGTTCGAGATAATGCCCGAGCTCCACCGGTTTTGGTCGGGCAAGTATTTGAATCCACTTAAACTGTAGTTCTCACCAAGGTCAACAATCAAATCGAAGGGCATTATTTTATTGCCCCTTTTATGCCAAACGGTTGATGGGTTCCCATCGAATATTTTGTTTACATCGGCATCGTCGATCCCAATTGCTTTCCAATCTTTTTTCGAAATATCGAATTTTTCAGAACCAACCGGGCTGCTTTTGCCCGTTGCGGGTTCGGTGGCAATGGCCTTCACTTCAATTTTTCCATCGGCCAAGAAAGGTACTGTGTACTCGTTCGATCCGGTTGATGGTTCACTGCCATCGAGCGTGTAGTAAAAAATGGGGCCAATGTCGTTGGTTGTAATTGAAACCTCGCCGTTTTGGTTCCGGCTTATGGTTGGCGCATTCAGAAATACAGGTGCATTATAAATTCCAATGTTGGAAATCAAAGGGCAAGCTTTAGAAGCGGTAATGTTGAAACGAATTTTGGCAGCATTTACACTTGGAAATCGAACAATGCGCTTATAGCCCACCGTGGTCCCTTTTGCTACTTCTTTCCATTCGCCTTCAACAAGCGCCTCAACAGTAAAGGCTTTTACACGTTGCCCCAAGCCGATGTATTCCTGCGCCATCAAGCGGTTGATGAGGCTTGCTTGGCCCAAATCGATGGTCAACGATGCTGAAGTTATGCTATCGTCGGTAGCCCAATAGGATTCGGTGTTGGTGTCGATGGCCATGGCGGCATCGAATTTCCTCGAGTTTCCACGAACATTCGACGCTTCGGCTGTTGCATTTTCGGCCAGGTTCAAGGCAAACGATTCACTGACTGCTTTTCCAAATTCGAGGGCCATTTTTTCGTCGGTCGGGTGGATCAAACCATTGGGCATAATGGGAAAATTGAGCAACAGTGTACCGTTGTGGCCAATGGAATTGTAGTACGTTTCCATCAATTTGGGCACGGTTTTCACTTTGTCGTCCTCGGCGGGGTGATAAAACCATTCGGGACGGATGGAGGTGTTCACCTCGGCAGGCACCCACGAATCTCCGTCTTCTACGCCAAAGTGCAACATTCCCCAGGGAACATCGCCTGTGGCATTTAACAAGCTCCAGTTGGTTTCGCCCACGTAACCCTCTTCGGTTCCTACCCAACGCAGGTCGGCACGGTCGCCACCATCGTTCCAAATC
>JAFGVJ010000162.1 GCA_016938055.1 Prolixibacteraceae bacterium | reverse complement strand
CCAGCTTCAGTTTTGAAACACTGCTGAAAAGTATGAGTGGTGAAGCACTCAGCTATTCCTTCGAATCATCATCCTTCAATCGAAACGGAACGGCTACCGGTGAACTAATAGGTGGCAACCTGTCCATTTTGTACAGTTTGCGTGGAACACCTTACGACCTTGATACGGAGGGGAAAATTTTCTTCATTGAAGACCTTTCCGAGTATCTGTATCACTTGGACCGGATGCTCATGAACCTGAAAACCGGCGGTAAACTCAGCAAGCTGAAAGGCCTCATCGTGGGCGCTTTTACCGAAATGAAAGACCACGATACCCCCTTTGGCAAAAGCGTTGAAGAAATTGTGTTGGACGCGGTTGCTGAATATGATTATCCCGTGGCTTTTCACTTTCCGGCCGGCCATCAGCCCGAAAACCTGGCCATGAAAATGGGCTGCAGAGCACAACTGATGGTCGATGAAAATGGGGTCAAGTTCACTCAATAAAATCACAAGTTATGGCACAACACACTGATCTTGGCCAATTGGGAGAAGAACTGGCCCATGAATACCTGGTGAAAAAAGGTTACAAAATCAGGGCACGCAACTGGCACTTTAATCACTATGAACTTGATATCGTGGCCGAGGATGGTCCAGAGCTGGTGGTTGTGGAAGTGAAAACCCGCAGTGCTACCATTTACGAAACGCTCGACGAAGCCATCAGCAAGGCCAAAATCAAGTTTTTGGTCAATGCGGCCGAGGCTTACATTCTGGAAAACGAAATAGACCTGGAAACACGTTTCGATTTGATTGCCATCAAATGGTTTGGGAAGGGGAAATACGAACTGGAACACATCGAAGATGCCTTCAAACCACCCGTGAATTAGTTATTCAGGTATTTATCCAACACTTCGAACAACAAGTCGAGTTTGATGGGTTTCGACAAAAACAGGTCACAACCAGCATCTATGGCTTTGGCCCGATCGTTTGACAAGGCATAAGCAGTTTGAACAATCACTGGCAACCCTGGTCGCATTTCCTTAATTTTTTGGGTAGCCTCGTACCCGTCCATCAAGGGCAAACGAATGTCCATCAACACGCAATCAATGTCGGGATGTTGTTCTACCAGTTGAACGCCCTGGCCTCCGTCCACGGCAAAAAGCAAGCGGGCATTGGTGATCCTCAATGCCGTTTTAAAAAAAAACTGGTTCACTTCTTCGTCTTCAACAATTAAAATGGTCTTTCCTTTCCAATCGGGTGTGTCGCGCATTGTGTGATTTTAAAAAGTCTCAAATTAAACCATTTACACATGAAATGAAAGAACAACCCGTAAAAAAGCTTAAATTCAGTGTGGCCTTCGAATTTGTAGGTAAGAATGTATATCTTAGCGACTTGATTAATTTTGGGGTAACAATTTGCATGTTTTGTTGTTAATCCATTGATAAGAATCTTAGTCAATGATCGTTAAAATAGTCAATCAATCAGACAATCCCCTTCCGGGATACAGTACGGCTTTGTCGGCTGGTATGGATATAAGAGCTTCGCTCAGTGAGGAAATTGTGTTGAAACCCTTGGAAAGAAAACTTGTTCCAACAGGGCTTTTTATTGAACTGCCCCGGGGATACGAAGCGCAAATCAGGCCCCGCAGTGGTCTGGCCCTGAAACACGGCATCACCATCCTCAATGCTCCCGGAACCATCGATGCCGACTACCGCGGTGAAATTGGGGTAATTCTGGTGAACCTATCCAACGAAGAGTTTGTCATCAAGAATGGTGAAAGAATTTGCCAAATGGTGATTGCCCAACATGAAACGGTTGAATGGAATGAAACCATGCAACTAAATGAGACGGAACGAGGTGCGGGTGGCTTTGGACATACCGGCAAACATTAATAATGAACCATTAAAATGAACAAAATATTCTTGCTTTTGATTGCGATGTTCTTGCTGTCGGCTTGTGCTACCACCAGGAATTCGACCAATAAAAATGAAACTTCTGACAGGAAAGCTCCAACTGCTCCTGTATTGAGCGATGAAAAACGTGTTGAATTTGAATACCTTTTAATTGAGGGTTTGAAACATAAAATGAACGGAAACCACCAGGCTGCCGTGCAGTATTTCAATGGCTGTCTCGAACTGGATCCCAATTCAGCAGCCACCATGTTTGAACTGGCCAACGTTCATGTAATGAAAGGGGAGCTCATCAGTGCCAAACTCCTGCTCGAAAAAGCCATTCAGATTAACCCCGACAACAAATGGTACCAGTTACTGCTGGCCCAGATTCTTCAAAACAATAAGCAATACGTTCAGGCCAGTGAAATCTATCAACAACTGATTAAAAAAGACCCCGAGAACCTCGAATATTATTACCTGAATGCCATGTTGCTGACCTCGGCCCAGGAATACGACGAAGCCATCAAAGTTTACAACCAGCTCGAGAGAAAGACCGGCTTCAATGAGCAAATTGTGTTGGCACGCCAAAACCTATACCGGCTTTCCGGTAAGAACAAGGAAGCTTATGCCGAGGTACAAAAACTCATTGACAACAATCCTGATATTCCTGAATATTATGGCATTATGGCCGACATGTACAAGGAAGACCGAAACATGCCCAAGGCCCTGGAATACTACAACAAAGTACTTGAAGCAGATCCCGGCAACGGCTTTGTTCACTTTTCGCTTGCTACCTTTTATTTTCAGGAAAAAAATCTCGAACAAGGATTCTTCCATGCTCAAAAGGGCTATGCCAATCCCGATGTGGAAATTGAAACAAAAATTCAGCTTTACCTGATGCTGGCTTCGGTTCCTGATGAAGAAAAACTGAGCCCTGAACAAATGGAAACGCTCATTCAGGAGATCATTCAGGCCCATCCGGCCGATTCGCGCAGTTACAGCATTCAGGCCGATTATTACCTGCAGCAAAACAAGCAAAAGGAAGCAGCTGAATACCTGGCAAAAGCGCTGGATGTTGATCCCAATGCTTATCCTCTTTGGGAACAACTCATCATCATCAACAACCAACTCGAAGATTATGAAGGCATGGTGGAACACAGTGAAAAAGCCATGGCGCTATTCCCGTCGCAACCCTTGCTATATGTACTGAATGCAGTGGGCAACCTGCAATTAAAGAACTACAGTGAAGCACTGAAGTCACTGGAAAGCGGTCAAATTTATGTGACCGATAACAAACGGCTTGAAGCACAATTTGAACTGTACCGGGCCGAGGCCTATTACAACCTCAACGAAAGCAGCAAAGCCTTTTCGGCCTTCGAAAAAGTCATTCAGATTGAACCTGACAATTTCATGGCCATGAACAATTATGCTTATTATCTTTCGGTACGAAAAGAACAGCTCGAAAAGGCTGAAATGCTCAGTGGCCGCGTTGTTCAGGCCAATCCCGATAATGCCACCTACCTCGACACCCATGCCTGGGTTTTGTTTCAGAAAAAGGAATATCGCCTGGCCAAGTTTTACATGGATACTGCCCTCAAAAACGGGGGCGACGAAAACGAAGTGGTGGTGGAGCATTATGGCGATATCCTGTTCATGCTGAACGATGTGGAGGGTGCCCTGGAATATTGGCAAAAGTCTCTCGAAATGGGCAATAATTCTGAAACCCTGAAACTGAAAATCAAAGAAAAACGTTTTATCGAGGAACAAGAATAATGCACAAGCAGCTCAACATCTTATTTATTTTACTTGCCCTTGTGATCAGCCTTGGCATCTTCTCGTCGTGCGCTACCTCGAAAAAGGCCTCAAGTGGCGAAATCAAACCCATGACTGCCGGTAAAATTATCCGTAAAGTAGCTGACGAAACGCCTAAATACAAGAATTACGAATCGAAAAAAATTACAGTTAATTATCAGGACATCAAGAATAAAAGCAGTTTTTCGGGCCAGTTTAAAATCGACCGCGATGAATGCATCATCCTTACCCTCAAAAAATTAAATTTTCCATTGGGGAAAGGGATGATCACCCCCGACAGCATCCATTTTGTCAATTACATCGATCGGTATTTTGTGAAGGGAGAAATTTCGGCCCTCCAAAACCTGATTGGCGTTGAAGTGGATTACGACCTTATTCAGGCCCTGTTAACGGCCGATGTGAGCAAACTCTTACAGAACAAAGAATTCGACAAGGAACTGATTTCAAACATCGATGAAAACATGTACCGCATCGACAGCCAGTTCAACCCCAAAATTGACCGTGCCCTGACCAGTGGAAACGAAAAAAGGTTGAACCGCTACATGCAAAGAATGGACGATTCTGAATTCATTGACTACAATGTTTGGGTCGATCCTGTATTTTTCGTCATCCGAAAGCTCACTTTTAACGACATCAAATACAAGGAAACCCTCACCATACTTTACAATGAATACGAGGTAGTGGGACGCAGTTTGTTTCCTCAGCAAATTTCCTTCAGCATGCAAACTCCAAAGCAAAACCTTGAACTGATGATCAGGCTTACCAGGCCTACCGTGAACAAAAGCAACGATTTTACCTTCAGCATCCCTGAAAAATACGATGAATTAAAACTATTGAACGAGTGATGAAACGAGTTGTTTTTTTCTGCTTCATGGCCTTGATGCTTTTTGCCCTGGGATCCAGTGGTCAGCAACTCAACGAGCTGCAGGAGAAAAAGGAAAAAACCCGTCGTGAAATTGAATATACCAATCGCTTGATCAATAAAACAGGTGAAAACACCAAGGCTTCGCTCAATAAACTCTCCTTGTTGAATGAACAAATCAAGTTGCGCAACAATCTGATTACCGACTATAACACGCAGATCAACCTGCTACAGCAATCGATCAGCGACAATGAACTGGTCATAACCATGCTGACCAACGATCTCGAAAAAGTGAAGACTGATTATGCCAACCTGATCAAACAGGCCTACCGTCGGCGTGGCGATTACAACCGCCTGTTTTTTCTGCTTTCGAGCGACAGCTTTAACCAGGCATACAAACGCCTGTTGTATACCCGCCAGATGGCCCGATACCGCCAGAAACAATCGGAACAAATTACCGAAATCAGGGACATCATTCAGGACAAAACCGACGAGTTGCAGGATCAAAAAGAACAAAAGGAAAAATTACTGATGCAGCAAATGCAGGAAACCTCCAAATTGGGCAACGAGAAAAAGAAACAATCGAATTACTACACCCAATTGCAGCAACGTGAGCGGGAACTGAAACAACATTTGCGTTATCAACAACGCATTGAAGACCGTTTGCAGCGCGAAATTGAACGCATTATTGAGGAAGAAGCAAAGAAGGCAAAGCAAGTCGCCAAAACACCTGAATTCCTTCAACTTTCCGATTCATTTGAGAAAAACAAGGGCCGGTTCCCGTGGCCAACCAGCGAAGGGGTTATTACCGATAAGTTTGGGGAGCACGCCCATCCTGTCATGAAAAACATCATCATCAAGAACAATGGAATAGACATCACCACCAATCCGGGTGAGAAAGCCCGTTCGATATTCAATGGCACCGTATCGAAGGTATTTGCCATTCCTGGTGGTAACAAAGCCGTGATTATCCGGCACGGGGAATACATTTCGGTATATTCCAACCTTACCGATGTTTATGTCAAACAGGGCGATCAGGTAAAAACACTGCAACAAGTTGGTTTAATTTATAGCGATGAAACGGAAAACGATAAAACCATTTTAAAGTTTCAGATCTGGAAGGAAAGCTTAAAGCTGAACCCGGAACAGTGGATTATCCGCTAAAAAAACCCGTTTCTGCAAAGAAAAACGGGTCATTATTGTTCGAATAAAAATCAATCTTACAAACTTGCCATGCGCCTCAAGGTGTTCACATCGAGGAATTTCACCCTGCGGCCTTTCAGTTCAATCAAACCATCTTGTTTAAACTCTGATAACAGCCTGATGACCGACTCGGTGGCAGTACCCACCATGTTGGCCAATTCTTCGCGGGTGAGTGAAATGTTCAGAATGTTGTTCTCGTCAACATCGAAACTGTCTTTCAGCAAGAGCAGTACCTCGGCCAGGCGTTCCCGAACGGTTTTCTGGGCAATATCGGTGATGTAATCATTGGCTTCGCGTAATTCGCGGCATAAAATCTGGATCATCCAATGAGAAAATTTCCAGTTATTTTGAAGCAGAAAAAGCAAAGTCTGATAAGGAATATGGCAAAGTACGGCATCATCGATCACTTTGGCGGTGGTACAAGCCAGTTCCTGGCTTAACAGGGAGCGAAAAGCCACAATGTCGCCGGCTTTCACAAAACGAATAATTTGCTCTTTTCCGTCGATCCCCGTTTTATAAATCTTGAGAATCCCCTTGGTGATACAATAAAAACCCGTTAAGCGGCTGCCCTCACGGTAAACAACACTTCCCTTCTTGTAATTCTGACAAGTTTTGTCATAATTCAATTTCCCGATTTCGGTATCGTTCAGATGTTTGAAAAACTTAAATTCTGACAAATCGGTTTCTTCCGGTAGTGGACTATAATGTGAACTTCTCATAACCTCATTTGTTAAAAAAGAACTTTGTTTGATGCATTTAACGGGTAAATATAGTTAAACTTGTGAATGTACGTCGTGATTGCAACAACAAATCACAAAGTTCATTACATAGGTAACTCAATTGAAAACCATTTTGTTTAATGAATTATTGACAGAACTGAAATGTGCTTCATTATTTTTAAGAAAATGCACGAATAAACTTACACTTTATTCAATATTTTCACAAAAAAATTATTGCACCTTGTGTTCACTTTTTTTCACGATGTGACAAATATTACAGGCATTCAAGCAATAAACAGGCATTTTTGTATAAAAAATATTTTGAAGATGATACAAAACACACTTCTCACCTGGAAAGGTGACATGGAATTTGAAACAGAACTCAACGGACATCAACTGATCATTGATGCTTCACCCGAAGTGGGTGGCCACAACCGTGGTCCACGACCAAAAGCTTTAATGTTGACTGCGCTGGCTGGTTGCACCGGGATGGATGTGATTTCCATTTTAGGAAAAATGAAAATCGTCCCTGAAGAATTCAATGTGAGTGTCGACGGGCATCTCACCGAGGAACATCCCAAATATTATGAATTGATGCACATCATTTATGAATTTAAAGGGGATGACCTTCCGATTGACAAACTGAAAAAAGCCATTGAATTATCGCAGGACAAATACTGTGGAGTTTCTGCCCTCTACAAAAAGGCCATTAAACTCACCTACGAAATCAAACTTCTGTAGGCTTTTCGACACTTCATATTTTTAACCGCCAGGAGAAATTTACCTGAAGCGCTGCGCTGTGCTGTTCTAATAAGCCGATTGGAACTGGCTTAAAAAACGAACATCGTTTTCGAAATACAGGCGCAAATCCTTGATGCCGTATTTCAGCATGGTGATGCGTTCAATGCCCATTCCAAAGGCAAATCCGGTGTATTTTTGACTATCAATGTTGCACAGATCGAGTACATTGGGATCGACCATGCCGCAACCCATAATTTCGAGCCAGCCGGTATATTTGCATACATTACAACCTTTACCGCCACAAATGGAACAACTCACATCCATTTCGGCCGAGGGTTCCGTAAAAGGGAAATATGAAGGGCGTAACCTGATTTCGGTTTTCTCTCCAAAAAATTCACGGGCAAAATACAAGAGGGTTTGCTTAAGGTCGGCAAACGACACATTTTCATCAACATACAAGCCTTCAATCTGATGAAAAACACAGTGGGCACGGGCCGATATGGCTTCGTTGCGGAAAACCCTTCCAGGGAAAATTGCCCGAATGGGTGGCTGACTTTTTTCCATCACCCGCACTTGTACGCTCGAAGTATGGGTTCTGAGCAAAACGTCGGGATCTTTTTCAATGAAGAAGGTATCCTGCATGTCGCGGGCAGGATGTTCAGGTGGAAAATTCAAGGCTGAAAAAACATGCCAGTCATCTTCAATTTCAGGACCTTCGGAAACAATGAAGCCCAGGCGTGAGAATATGTCAATTATTTCGTTCCTAACCACCGAAAGCGGATGGCGGGTACCCAGCTTCACCGGTTCTCCGGGAAGGGTTAAATCAAGCCCTTCGGAACCCGAGTGCTCTACGGTAAAACGATCCTTCAGGCT
>JAFGVJ010000161.1 GCA_016938055.1 Prolixibacteraceae bacterium | reverse complement strand
GTCATCGTGCACCTCGGGCGAATTCAGCGGAGCACTGAAGGGGGTCAGGCCTTCGGTGTTTTTCTGCGGATTGTAATCGAGGTTGACATTGGCCTGCTGCGCATTGCAAACTATTGTGCTCAATAGGAATGCCCATGAAATAAGGATTGATAAAGGGCGGAATATTTTCATATTATTCAATGCTATAGCTATTTAACTCATTCTTTCCTTTGTTTTTTTCCGTCCGCTGAAGCTGACGGCAATTCATTGGTCCGCTGAAGCTGACGGCTATTCAAGTGCATCATTTGTTTCATTTAAAAAGCAATTGAGCCATTTGATGCAAACTGCGGCGCCAGGTGTGGAATTCGTGGGCCGTTCCTTCCGATACATACGAAACGGCATTGAATCCTCCGTTACGAAGTTCGTTTGCAGCTGCATTCACACCATCGGGACGTTCTTTGCTTCCACAGCTCAAAAAAACAAGCTTCAGGTTCTTATGATCGACCAGTTCTTCCGACTTGTACACACCACCACTGAACAAGCCATAATACGCAAACACATCGGGCCGATTCAGGGTAATCAGCCTGGTTTCAAATCCTCCCATCGACAAGCCGGCCATGGCACGGTTTTCCTGATTGGCCAGGGTGCGGAAGTTGTCATCGATGTATGGGATCAATTCATCGAGCAAAACGGTTTGAAAAGGTTTGATGTCGAAATTGCGCAAGCCTCCGAATTTGATCTCATTGGTCATGCCGTAGGTCATCACTATGATGAAGGGTTTGGCTTTTCCCTCGGCAATCAGGTTGTCCATGATTAAATTGGCACGTCCCTGGCTGGGCCATGAAGTTTCATTTTCGCAATAACCATGTTGCAGGTACAGTACCGGATAGCGTTCAGATGTGGCTTTATCGTAGCCTGGAGGGGTGTACACAAATGCCCTGCGCGATGTATTGGTGCTTTTCGATGGGAAAAGAATTTCATGCACATGGCCATGGGGAACCTCTTTCAATGCAAAAATGTCCTGATCATTGGAAGGGATTTCGATTCCGCTTCCCCAACGGCAAGCCCCAAAAAACAATAAGCTACCGGGATCGGGCACCGAAGCACCGTCGATGTTCAATTGGTAATAGTGAAAGCCAACATCTTGCGGGGCCGATTCTCCGGTCCAGAGCCCGCTTTCATCTTTCACCAAATCGTATTTTACTCCACCAATGTCGAGCTGAACGTATTTGGCATCGGGAGCCATAATCTGTGTTCGTACCCTGCCTTCGGAATTAACTTGTGGAAACTCTCTGCCTGGCTGATTTACAGGCGATGGCTGAAAGTCTTCTATGATTGTCTGAGCAAAACAAAAGGAAGCAGACCATATCAAAAAAACAGCGATTGAAATTAAAATGCGTTTCATATTCTTATTGTTAGTTGTTGAACAAAAGAGGTGCAAATTGATATAAACTCCTGCGCCAGCTTAGCCACTCATGGGCTGTTTTCGGCGAAACGTAGAAATGGGTATTCATCCCATGCGCTTTGAGTTTTTCAGTATTCTCCTTGGGATCGCCACCAAAACCTTGCCGGCGGTTTTCAAGTTCACTACTGCCATAACTGATGAACAACAGTTTCACCTTTTCTTTAAATCCAGGAGCATTTTCAACGTCTTCCAGACTGATGCTGCCCCCGCTGAACATTCCTACATGCGAAAACACATCGGGATGAGCCAGGGTAATTACACGCGTTTGCATGCCGCCCATCGACAAGCCTGCCATTGCCCTGTTTGGCTGATCGGCCAGGGTGCGGTAGTTGGAATCGATCATCGGGATGATGTCATTCAACAGGGTGTTCATGAAACCATCGGCCCAACCAGCGGGAGGCCATGGAGCACCTTCTGTACGGCGCGGACCGCTCATGGCCCAGGTTCCGTTATCCATTACAATGATGAAGGGTTTGGCTTTTCCCTCAGCAATCAGGTTGTCCATAATCAAACCGGCTTTTCCCTGGGCCGACCAACCGGTTTCGTTCTCGCCGCCACCGTGCTGCAAATACAAAACGGGGTAACGTTTGTTGAGATCTTGATCGTAGCCCGGAGGAGTATATACAAAACAACGGCGATGTGTACTGTTGGTCTCCGAGTAATAATGATGCTCCCGTACTTGTCCGTGCGGAACATTTTTTAGGGCATAAAATTCCTCATCGTGTGCAGGTACTTCAATCCCGCTGCCCCAACGGCCAGCTCCGTAGAAATAGAGGCTGCCCGGATCGGGTACCGAAGCGCCGTCGATGTTCAGCTGATAATAGTGAAAACCTTCGTCCTGCGGGGCCGACTCACCTGTCCAAAGTCCATTTTCGTCTTTTACCAAGTCGTATTTCACAGCACCAATATCAAGCTGTACCCATTTTGCTTCGGGGGCTAAAATTTGTACCCGTACCCTGCCTTCGGAATTCACTTGCGGGTATAATTTTCCACCTTGATTAACGGTAGAAGGCTTAAAGTCTTCAACTACCTGGGCACGAGGTTGTACTTGACAAAGTCCGCCGGTAATCAAAACAGTCAATAAAATTCGCAACATTGTTGTTCTCATCATAAAACTTTATTAGGTAGGTGTTTAGTTACTTCAATCCATGACTCACTATCCGGAAATAATCGAACGAGACATCAAATGGGGTATCGGGTTTTGTGGTATCGGAATTGAACCAGAAGGTACTTTTCATGTACTGGGTAACAATGCCGTCGCAAACAAGCAATCCCGCCCTGATGTCTTTTAACAGGATATCGGCAGTTCCCAACAACACATATTGATCGCCATCGAACGAGTAATGTGCCGTGTATAAGCTGCCTTTTTTCTCCAATTTAAGAATTAAGGGGGAATCGCCAATAATTTTATCAGGCAGGTTGAACCTGGCCATTGATTTGGTGATACCGTTTTCTTCCATTACCAGGTCGATGGTACCTGGCTGTGTTTCGGGTGCAGTTCTGTTGCCACCTCTGCTGGTTTTGGTGACAGCCCTGAACATCAACTGCAGAAAATTATCGTCGTTTTCATAGACAAGAATTCCTGAATTCTCGGGCTGTGAAGGTACTCTGGAAGCCAGCAGCTTTGTTTCAATTACCCAATCAGCGTTTGCACTTTGCAGCAATATGTTTTTGGCATTGTTGGTACTTTCGGTTACAGCACCAGCATCACTGGTGATGGTGATCGAACCAGGCTTTTGGGTCATACTATAACCTGATGGGTTTTCCCTGATCCATTCCCATTGGTCGCCAATCTTATTCTTATCGAATTCATCGCTCACCGATTGAACATCGAAGTTCAGATAATAGGTGTTTGTTTCGAGCGTGATGATATCGATCATCTTCACAATGGCCGTACCTGGCACACCTTTGGCCTGTTCAACATCAACCTTTATGTCGGCATCAATTGCAGAAGCTTTTACTACGGGAATTTTAGTCTTACTGTTCAACAGGTAACTGTATGCTTTGATTTCTTTGTCGAAACCCTTAATGCTCTTACCGTTTACCGTGATTGATTTTGGGGAGAGGTCGGGCATTACTTTTATGGGGTAGCTGCTTGAAACGCTTGTCCCATCAATGGTAACATCAGCAATGATCAATGCTGCCCCAACGCCTGTGGCCGTCACTTTTCCGTTTGCATCAACTGTTGCAACCCTTGGGTTATTACACTTATAAGTGACTTTGGCTTTGGAAATATCGTAAAAACTATCGTCGCTCATGCAGGCACTTACCCTGGTTTGAATAGCGTTACCCGGGCGAAGCACAACTTTATCGCTTTCGGCAACAACAGTCGTTAAAATCGGATGGTATTCACCATCCATTCTGGCCTCAACAGTGCCTTTGATATCTTTTGAAGAAGCGCCAATTTCGAAAACATACCGGCCCTTGTCATAAGTGATCATGCCTTTTTCGGCATCCCAAAACCAAAGGTCTTCACAGTCGATATCGATGCTCACTGTTTTTATTTGTCCTCGGGGAATGCTCACTCTTTTGAAGCCTTTCAGCCTTTT
>JAFGVJ010000160.1 GCA_016938055.1 Prolixibacteraceae bacterium | reverse complement strand
TATTTCTTCCAAATCGATTCCATGCCCGTCGTCGCTGATTTTGATGATCACGTTGTTGCTTTGATGATAAATCTTCATCAGTATTTGGCCGGAAACAGGCTTACTCAACTTGCTTCGTTCTTCGGGTAATTCAATCCCATGGTCGACACAATTGCGTAAAATGTGCATGATGGGATCCGACAATTGTTCAATAATTTTCTTGTCGAGTACGGTATCGGCTCCATCGGTTACAAAATCGACCTTCTTATTGAGTTGTTCCGATAAATCATGCACCATCCGTTTGTAACGGGTCATGGAAACCCCGAAAGGAATCAATGAAATGGTGAAAGCATTGTCGCGTAATTGTTTGGAGAAACTACCATATTTCTCTGAAACATCGAGCAATTCGGGGTTGCCGGTTTCAGAAGCAATCAGGTTCAAACGTGCCTGCAGGGTAACCATCTCACTGACCAGGTTCATCAGCTGGTCAATTTTATCGGTCGAAACCCTGATACTGCTAATGGCATTGCCATTGCTTCCCTGACGGGCATCACCGTCTCTTGATTGACCACTTTTTGGCGTGGATTCTTCAGCAACAACCATCTGCTTACTATACTTTTCAGCGATGGATCTCAGCTCTTGGATCGGGATATCGAATATTTTTTCTCCCAGATTCTTCAATTCATTGTAAGCGGCCTCCACCTCCAACAGGTTGCCATCAATGAGCACTTGTACTGTCACTTTCAGGTCATTGACCACCCAGCTAAAAACATCAGCAATGGCTTCTTCTCCTGCATTTGTTGAAAGAAGAATGACCCAAGACGTACTCTTAGTCGCTTTTTCGGTATTGTTTACCCTGACGGTATCGCCACTTTTAGAAAAGGTGATACAGTTACCCATTTGGGTTAATTCATTCACCAGGTGTTTGGGGTGACTCAACTCGCGCGGTAAATTCAAACCGGGGATAACTTGTATCCAATAAGTTGAAAAATGCCTGGAATCAGTTGAACCGGACCATTCGTCCCCTTCATCCTGATCGTTACTTGATCCTGACTGCACATCAAACACTTTGATACGACGGCACAGGCCCGCAAAACGCACCTTATCGGTATCGTTGAGCTGTTCATCTGACGCCAGCAGGGTTTTCAGCATGTCGATGGTTTCGAGGGATATGTCTTTCAAATCGAAAGTAAAATCCATGTCGCCACTCCGCACTTTGTCATAAATATCTTCCAGGTCGTGGGTCACTTCCAGCACCTTGTCGAAGCCTAGCATTCCACCACTTCCCTTTATCGTGTGAACGCTGCGGAAAATCTGGTCGATAATCTCGGAACTGACTGATTCATTTTCGATTGAGAGCAACACATCTTCCAGCTCGTTAATCAAATCCCGTGTCTCTTCGACAAAACTTACCCTTAATTGGTCAATAGACTCTGCCATTTCAAAACAATTTTATCTGTTTCGGTGAATAAACTCTCACTAAAATACAACTTTATTGTGCGTCCTCACACAAAATAAAACCTGAAAAATAAAGACTTTATTTGTCAGATGAATTTTTTTAAAAGTTTTTGGTTTAGCACCACACCCAATAATCTTAAGCACAAATTTTTAACAAAATAAGAAGAATCTTTTCAAAACAGACCTGTTTCATAACAAGATTTTTAACTTTCATTTCAGCCTGATAAGTTGTTGAATGCCCCTCCTATTTTATGCGGCTGTTAAAATACTAGATTTTAAGCAATCAAGAAACCATTTTATCCAAATATTCAATTCAAAATACAGGTTTTATTATCTTTGCCGCCCTATGAATGCGACACAACTTGTGCGTCAATACCAACGCAATTCCCTTGTTTCCGAACTTGATGTTCAGCTGAAATTACCTGACATCCAAAAAATCCATCTGAAGGGACTCGCAGGCTCATCAGTCTCGCTAGTGCTTTCAGCCTTGTTTACCCGGAACGAGAATGGCATCCTGTTGGTACTGAACGACCGTGAAGAAGCCGCCTATTGTTTCGACGACCTGACTGCTTTGTGCCCCGACGAAATGATGCTGTTCTATCCCTCATCGTACAAACGGCTGGCCCGACATGGCAAAGTAGAACAGGAAAACATTGTGCAGCGAACCGAAGTCCTCAACCGGATCAACAGCAAGGGCAAGTACCTGATTGTAAGCTACCCTGAGGCACTGATTGAAAAAGTACTGACCTCCGAAAGTCTTCAGTCCAATACCCTGCCAATTTCGGTTGGTGAAAAGTTATCGATTGATTTTGTGAACGATGTATTGCACGAATATGGTTTCGAACGGGTTGATTTTGTGTATGAACCGGGGCAATATTCGGTGAGGGGAAGCATCATTGATATTTTCTCTTTTGCGCACGAGGTGCCCTTTCGGATCGATTTTTTTGGCGACGAGGTAGAGTCCATCCGCAGTTTTGACATCGACACCCAGCTTTCGGTCAAAAAATTCGAAACCATTTTTGTTATCCCCAACATCCAGCATGGTATCGATGCGGCTAACAAGGTGGATTTTCTCTCATATTTACCGGAAAAGACCCTGCTGGCTTTTCGTGACCTTAGCTACACAGTATCGCAACTCGATAGTTTTTCCGACGATCTCCTATCGAGTGAAGATCCGGATATGCTGCTAAAACCCGATATGATTTGCAGGGGGGAAGAGCTCATCAAAAAGCTTGACAGTTTTTCAGTACTGGAAATTGGCACACAACATTTCTTTAAACATGCCCATATCATTCAGTTTGCAACTGTTCCTCAGCCGCTGTTCAACAAAAATTTCGATTTGCTGGCGCAGGATCTTAAAGTCAATCAGAGCAACGGGTACGAAACTTTTATTTTGTCGAATAATGAAAAGCAAATTGAACGTTTGCAGGCCATTTTTGATGACCGTGAATTCAATGTGAAATTTTTCCCGCTGAATTTTACCCTTCACGAAGGCTTTATTGATCGCGACTTGAAAATGGTGCTGTATACCGACCATCAACTGTTTGAACGCTATCATCGTTACAAATTGCAATCGGGCAACAAAGCCAGGGCCTCCATTTCCATTCAGGAATTGAACAAATTGCACCCCGGCGATTACGTGGTACACATTGACCATGGCATCGGAAAATTTGCCGGGCTGGTGAAAACAGAGGTGAATGGGAAAATACAGGAGGCTGTTCGCCTGGTTTACCGCGACAGTGATTCCCTGTTGGTGAGCATTCATTCACTTCACCGCATTTCGAAATACAAAGGTAAGGACGGTTCAGAACCTCAAATTAATAAACTGGGAACGGGTGCCTGGCAAAAAATGAAGAGCAGGGCCAAAAGCAAAGTGAAGGACATTGCCCGCGAGCTCATTGCCCTGTATGCCAAACGACTGGAAGAAAAAGG
>JAFGVJ010000159.1 GCA_016938055.1 Prolixibacteraceae bacterium | reverse complement strand
GGGAATGGTTTGATCGCTGCCTGTGACTTCAGTTATGCCTTGACCGACAGTCGTTTTTCGCTTAGTGAAACCCGATTGGGACTGATTGCTGCCACCATTTCGCCCTACATGTTGAACCGGCTTCAACCTTCGGTTTACAAAGAATTGATTTTTACAGCAAAGCCATTTTCTGGTGCCGATGCCGGGAAGTTGGGTTTGGTGAACCGCTCTTTCCCCAACATGGAAGCGCTTGAAACAGCCCTCTCCGATACACTGAATGACATTTGTCTGGCCGGACCTCAATCCCTGATCGGATCAAAAAAACTGATCAACGATTTGATTCATCCTGGCCTTCGTGACCAAATGCTCGCCAAAATTCCCAAAATACTGGCCGATATTCGGCAAACGCCTGAAGCAAAGGAAGGTTTTGCAGCCTTTCTTGAAAAGCGAAAATCCAACTGGCCATAAATTGGATAGCATGAAAACAGTTGAATTGTCAAAAATATTGATTGCCAACCGGGGGGAAATTGCGCTCAGGATTATCCGTTCTGCCCGCTCTATGGGCATTTCAACCGTAGCCATTTATTCGCATGGTGAAGAAAACTGTCAACATGTATTGGCGGCTGATGAGGCAGTAACGTTGGGAGATGGTTCTTTACACGATACTTACCTGAACATTCCAAAAATCATCGGGATAGCCCTGCGTACAGGATCGAAGGCCATACATCCCGGATACGGTTTTTTGTCGGAACAAGCAGCATTTGCTGAAGCTTGTGTGCAAAACAATCTCGTGTTCATTGGCCCTTCGGCCGATGTGTTGAAAAAAATGGGAAATAAGCTGACCGCGAAATCAGTGGCGGTAAAAGCTGGAGTTCCGGTCCTGGAAAATGTGATCATTGCTGATATTGATCAATTAACCGATCCCGGGAAATTTGACTATCCTTTGCTCATTAAAGCAGCCCATGGTGGAGGGGGAAAAGGCATGCAAATTGTCAACAAGCCTGATGCATTGAAATCGGCTGTTATTGCGGCCAGTCGTGCGGCTCAGAATTATTTCGGGAACGGCGAAGTCTTTCTGGAAACATATCTGGAAGAAGCACGCCACATTGAAGTGCAAATTTTGGGCGATCGTCATGGTAACCTGGTTCATCTTTTTGAACGTGATTGTACCGTGCAACGCAATCACCAAAAAATTGTGGAAGAAGCACCGGCACAAGGGCTGGATGCAACAATCAGGTCAAAGCTTCATGCTGCAGCCCTGGCGCTTGGAAAAGCTGTGGGCTATGAGAATGCCGGAACTGTTGAATTTTTGCTGGATACTCAGGGGCGTTTTTATTTTCTGGAAATGAATCCGCGCATTCAGGTGGAACACCCCGTGACTGAGCAGATTACCGGGGTAGATCTGGTCAGGGAACAAATCAACATCGCTGCCGGAAAGGCCATTTCATTTCAACAGGATGATCTTCAAATCAAAGGCCATGCCATTGAAATGAGGGTTTATCAGGAAGATCCGATGAAGGATTTCAGCCCTTCGACCAAAAAAGTGGAGCAGTTCAGGCTTCCCCAAAGTGATTTTCTGCGTATCGAAACCGATTTGAGCGATGATCTGTCTGCATCCACACAGTTCGATCCCTTGTTAATGAAACTGATTGTGACTGCGACCAACCGGGACGAAGCCCTTACTTTGCTTGAGAATACATTGAAAGAAACCTACATTGCCGGTCCTGCAACGAACCTCGATTACCTGAAAGTTTTGTTACAACATCCTGCTTTCAGGTTCAACCAGCTTTCAACCCGTTTTCTGGAGAAGGAACATCAAACACTGATCACGACAGTGCTCAATCAGCGCCAGAAACATTATTCTCCGTTCATTACGGCTGCAAAAATGTTACAACATGCTCATCAAACTGCAAAGCCTTCTCTTTGGGAAACCATTGGTAATTGGGGGCTTTCGGCATCCATGACGATTGAAATTGACGGAACTGAAAGTCCTGTTGAATGGAAAAAACAGTCAGCTTCGTATCAATTGTTGCTGGGCGGACAATTACACACGGTTCAAATACTGGCTCAATCTGAAAAGCAGATTCAACTGGCCATAGACGGGCGGATGCATGTGCTGCATCAATTTTCTTTCAAATCCGGTCAAACAAGATGGGGGGTTGACGGGTTTATATTCGAACCGTTTTGCAATGGTTTACTGAATGATTATCCCGATGCTGACTATTCTCAGTACCAAAATAATGAAACGGATACCAATTGCATAATTTCCCATTTGCACGGGAAAATAGAAACCATTAATATCACAATCAATCAAACCGTTAACAAGGGTGACCTGTTGATGACCATCAACGCGATGAAGTCAGAAAATGCAGTGAAAGCACCCAGAAAAGCCAAAATTAAACAGATCAATGTCGTAGTAGGGGATCAGGTCTCCGACGGGACGGCACTTGTATTGCTGGAGGAAATAGCACTATGAACGAATTACTGGAAAAAAACTACATCGATTACCGTGAAAAAGTGAGGGCTTTCGCAGAGGAAGTGATCAAGCCTGTGGCCATTGAATTAGACCGAAAAGAAGAATTCTCAGTTGAACTGGCCAAAAAAATGGGAGAGGCAGGTTTGTTTGGTATCACTATGCCCCGCGAATTGGGTGGGCAGGGGCTCGATTACCTGTCGTACATCATTGCCATTGAAGAGGTGGCCCGTGTTGACAGCTCGCCTGCTGCAACCATTGCCGCACACAACTCTCTCGGAATTACTCCAATCTATCAGTTTGGAACTGAAGCACAAAAGCAAGAATTTATTCCCGGTTTGTGCACGGGAGAGAAACTTTGGGCTTTTGGTTTGACCGAAGTCAACGCCGGCTCCGATGCCAAAGGGGTAGAAACAACCGCCGATTTGCAGGAGGGACAATGGATCATCAACGGCTCCAAAATGTTTATCACCAATGCGGCTTCGGACATTGCTGCAGGGATTACCAACCTGGCCATAACGGGCTGGAACGGTGATCAAAAAGAGCTCACGGCCATACTTACTCCCCGTGATACTGCGGGATATGTGACGGTTCCCATGCGCGATAAACTGATGTGGCGTTCGGCCGACAATGCCATCATGACTTTCAAAAATGTGAAAGTACCTGAGGAAAACATCCTGGGGAAAAGGGGTGAAGGCATCAAAATCATGTTGTCGACCCTCGATGGTGGCAGACTTTCCATCGCTGCCATGGGCTTGGGACTGGCTCAGGGAGCTTACGAAATGGCCCTGGCCCATTCCAAAGTGCGCAAACAATTCGGGCGTCCCATTTCCGAGTTTCAGGGGATCTACTTTAAATTGGCCGAGATGGCTACCAAGATTGAACTGGCGCGCAATACCTTGTACAAAGCCTGCAGGTTGAAAGATGCCGGACAGCCCTTTGGCGAACTGGCGGCCATGTCGAAATTGTATTGTTCGCAAATAGCCAAGGAAGTTTCCGACGAGGCGGTGCAGATTTTTGGCGGGTACGGTCTGATGCGCGAAAACCATGTGGAACGTTTCTACCGCGATCAGCGACTGCTGCAAATTGGCGAAGGCACCTCCGAAATTCTGAAGATGGTGATTGCCCGCTACGAATTGAAGTAGGTGATTTTAAACTGGCAGCATCCATGAAAGCACCTCATTCATCCGAAAATATTGGAGCTGATAAAGCAAGTGATACCCATTCCTTTCCTGATGGTTTTGTGAAAGGCTTTTCAAAATTCAATCGTGCGCAACGAATGGCTGTGATTACGAAAGATCTTGATGAGAGCATCGTTGAGGCTTTGGATCAATTGCTGTATGCTGATGAAAGCTTGCAAGCAGTTTTCAGCGAAATCAGCGAAAACCATTTATCGAACCATGTCCTCCCTCTGGGTATTGTTCCCAATGTGTTGGTAAACAATGAACTTTACCATGTGCCAGTGGTGATCGAAGAAAGTTCCGTGGTGGCAGCTGCTTCGCGTGCTGCTGGTTTTTGGGCCCTACATGGTGGCTTTCAGGTGGAAATTTTGGGAACCCTGAAGAAGGGACAAATACATTTTACATGGACAGGTGACAAAACCTGGCTGTTTGAGCAGATTGAGCTTCTGAAGTCCCCCATGCTTGTTGCCACAGCACCCGAAACAAGCGGCATGCAAAAACGTGGCGGAGGGATTACAGCAATCGCCTTACTGGACTTCACCGCGTCGCTTCAACATTATTATCAACTCGATGTATCGTTTGAAACAGCCGATGCCATGGGCGCCAATTTCATCAATTCCTGCCTGGAAAAAATGGGAGAGGTTCTGGACACTCATTTCAGCAAACAGCAACAGCAAGGTCATTTTGAACGCATCATGTCCATTTTGTCGAACCATACCCCCGAATGCCTGGTTCGCTGCACGGTGAGCTGCGCAATAAACGAACTTCAGGCCATGAGTGCTGACTGGTCGCCGACAGAATTTGCCCGCCGTTTTAAAACTGCGGTTGATATGGCCAATGTGAGTGTTTCGAGGGCAGTGACCCACAACAAAGGAATTTTAAATGGTGTGGACGGATTGGTGCTGGCTACCGGTAACGACTGGCGTGCCGTTGAAGCTGCCGGCCATGCTTATGCAGCCAAAGATGGCAGATATCGCAGTTTGTCTCATGCTGAAATCAATGACGACCTGTTTAGTTATACTTTAACCTTGCCATTGGCCATAGGTACTGTGGGCGGACTTACACAAATCCATCCGCTGGTGAAACAGGTGTTGAAAATTCTCAGGAATCCCAATGCGCAGCAACTGATGATGCTGATGGCAGCATTGGGGATGGCCAACAATTTTTCAGCACTCACATCGCTGGTGACATCGGGCATTCAAAAGGGGCACATGAAAATGCACCTTGGCAACGTCCTCCATCAGTTGGGAGCTAGCCCTGAACAGAAAATAGCAGCCCTTGAGTATTTTTCGGGTCAGACGATTTCTTATGCTTCCGTTGAAAAATTTCTAAAGGAATTCCCTGGAAATACTCATGTTTCTCAGTAATGTTTTCGAGCAATGACTGCCTTTCCATCCACAACTCAACGTTTTTATGCTTCAGGAAAACTGATGCTCACCGGCGAATATCTGGTTTTGAAAGGCGCACTTTCACTGGCTATACCGCTGCAAGCCGGACAGGAGATGCTGGTGGAACCGTCTGGTGAGGGGATGATCGAATGGAAGGCACTGATCAAACAGCAAACTTGGTTCGAAGCCCGTTTTAGCTTGAATGACTTTTCAGTACTCGCTTGTTCAGATCAGCCAATGAGCAATCGGATGAAGGAGATTTTTATTCAGATGAGACAAATGAATCCTGATTTTCTGTTGGCATCCAAAGGCATCAAGGTAACTACCAAACTTGAATTCGATCCGCACTGGGGATGGGGATCAAGCAGCACACTCATCTTTAACCTGGCACAGTGGGCAGACATTGATGCTTTTGAGTTGAACCGCAGAATTTTTAAAGGATCGGGCTACGACATCGCCTGTGCAAAAGCTCATGGCCCCGTGTTGTACCAGCTGGCGGGAAGTACACCTGTGATTCGTGATGTGGTTTTTGAACCTGAATTTATCGACCAGCTTTATTTGGTGTGGCTGAATCAAAAGCAACATAGCGAAAAGGAACTTAAGCGTTTCGATTTGAAGGCCGATCATACAAAAGCAGTGGATGAAATCAGCAGGATCAGTCTCTCCATGCTGCAAGATCCCAAAGCTGTCGCATTTCGTGAATTGATCGATCAGCATGAACAATGCATGGCCAATGTGTTGCATCAGGCTAGTGTTCGGGAGGCCCTTTTTCCCGATTTTCCAGGTTCCTTAAAATCCCTGGGAGCCTGGGGTGGTGACTTCATTTTGGCTGTTTCTGAAAGAAAGGAGACCAATGTTGCCACTTACTTCAAACAAAAAGGATATCCTACTGTTTTTAGATACGTTGACATTGTAAAAAGACAATCACTAAACTAACTATCGTTTTTTAATGACTGATTTTCAAAAAATTACCTGGCAGAGCCCTTCCAATATTGCATTGATTAAGTATTGGGGCAAACATGGCCATCAATTGCCCTGCAACCCCTCACTGAGTATGACCCTGGACAAGGCACGAACTACTACAAGTATGTATTACAGGGCTGATTCGCATGGTCTTAAGGTGAAATACCTTTTTGAAGGTAAGAAGCAGGAAGAATTTGAAATGAAAATTTTGAAGTTGATGATCAGCCTGCAGGACGAAATGCCTTTTCTGAATCAATATGAATTTCGTTTTGAGAGTTCCAATAATTTTCCACACTCTGCAGGAATTGCTTCTTCTGCATCGTCGATGAGTGCACTGGCTTTATGCCTTGTTTCCCTCGAAGAAATTTTGCTGAAGGAAAACTATTCCCGTGAAGATTTTCTGAAACGAGCCTCACACATTGCCCGTTTGGGATCGGGCAGTGCCTCGCGTTCGATATTTGGCAACTATGCTCTGTGGGGGCATACCGATGACCTCGAACAAAGTTCCGATGAGTATGCGATTCCTTTCACCTTGCCGGTGCATGAAAAATTTGCGGCCATGGGCGATGCCGTTTTACTGGTGAGCAGCCAGCAGAAATCAGTTTCCAGTTCGCTGGGACATCATCTGATGACCGTTCACCCCTTCGCCGAAGCCCGTTACAAACAGGCTGAAACCAATTTGCAGGCCTTGATGGTATGTTTACAGGTGGGTGATTTCGAGTCCTTTGCTTGCATTGTTGAAAATGAGGCGCTCACCTTGCATTCTTTATTGATGACTTCATCGGACGATGGTTTGTTGTTAAAAGCCAATACCTTACATATTATTGACGAAATAAGGCGCTTCAGGAGTGAAACCGGGCTTCAGATGTGTTTTACCCTCGATGCCGGCCCCAATGTGCACTTGCTTTATCCTCTTGGTGAACGTGAAAAGGTGATGGATTTCATTACCTTCCGTTTGCTTCGTTTTTGTGAAAACGAACAGTGGATCGACGATCAAATCGGCACTGGTCCTGTTTGCACCGAGTGTCATTCAATGGAACGTAGCTCCTGATTGACCATGATGCCTCATTTTCCTGCCAAAATATTGCTCTTTGGCGAGTATGCCATCGTTCACGGCGGAAGTGGGCTGGCCCTTCCTTACCATCAATTATCCGGAAGTCTGGAATTTGCAAGCTTGTCAGATATTACGACCGAAGAAAATGAATCCAATTTGCTCATCAAAAAGTTGCAGGTTTATCTTCAACAAAACAGTGATCTTTTTCCGGGACTCCAGCTGGAACAGCTGAAAGCAGCATTGGATAAGGGTTTGTACTTTCGGTCCAACATCCCTCATGGTTCTGGTTTGGGGAGTTCAGGGGCTTTGGTAGCTGCCTTGTACCAACGATTTGGAAAACCCGAAAACAAACCACCCTTGCAAATTCGCGAGGAACTTGCCGTTATCGAAAGTTATTTTCATGGTTCCAGTTCAGGGACCGACCCCCTGGTTTCCCTGCTCAAACAGCCTGTGATTGTACGAGAGCATAACGTTGAACTGTTGCCCGACTGGAATATCAAACTATTGGGGTCAGCATTGTATTTGGTGGATACCGGAATATCCAGCAAAACCATGCGTTTGGTGGATTGGTTCAATGCCCGCATGCAAAACGATCGATTCAGACAGGCAGCCCGTGAAGAGTTTTTTCATTTCAACGAAGCACTGATCGCTGCGGTAAAAAATCATCAACCATTGAACATGAATGATTTGCATGCCTTGTCGCGTTATCAGATGGAAACTTTATACCCCATGGTCCCTGAATCCTTCAGACCCCACTTTTTTGCAGGTCTTGAGCAGGGGGATTTTGCTTTCAAACTCTGTGGCTCGGGCGGAGGTGGTTTCATGCTTTGTTTCACAAAAAATGAAACCTTATTGGAAAACTACCTTCAAAAGGAAAATCTTTCTTTTGTAAGGATTGTCTGATTTGATGCAGCTTCTGAAAAGATCATCAGCAACTTTATGAAACTTTCCTTACTTTTGTTGCCTCATTAATCAAATCCATCCATGGTCCGAATAGGCAAAATTTGCAAACTCGATGTTGTTAAACTGACAGAACAGGGTGTTTACCTCGACGGTGGACCCTATGGCGAAATTCTTCTCCCCAATCGTTATGTGCCCCAGGGATGTCAGGTAAACGACGAGATTGAGGCCTTCATTTCCTTCGACTCTGAAGACCGTTTACTGGCGACCACCGATGTTCCTTTGGCCATCGTGGGTGAATTCGGCTACCTTCCGGTTGTGGATGTGAATACTTACGGGGCTTTTCTCGACTGGGGACTGCCTAAGAATCTTTTTGTTCCTTTCAGGGAACAAGCGGTTCCCATGGAAAAGGGACGAAGCTACACGGTATATGTTTATGTCGATGATAAAACCGGCAGGATTGCTGCTTCATCCCGATTTAAAAAATACCTGAACCTGGAACCTTTTGAATTTCACGAAGGCGATGAGGTGTCACTACTGATTGCCCAACACAGTGAGATGGGTTTTCTGGCCATTATCAATGGAGCATGGTCGGGACTTTTGTATCACAACGAAATTTTTCAACCTTTGAAACTGGGTGAAAAGCGGGTGGGCTATATCAAAAAGATCCGTGAAGATGGAAAAATAGATCTGAGCCTTGAAAAACAGGGCTATCAAAAAGTGGATCCGGTTTTGGAGCAGATCTTGGTGAGTCTCAGGGAAAATAACGGTTTCCTGCCACTAAGTGACAGTTCTGATCCTGAAAGTATCAAAACCGAATTGGGAATTAGCAAGAAGACTTTTAAAAAAGCCATCGGAGCCTTGTACAAAAGCAAGCTGATTGTCATTGAAAAAGAAGGAATTCGTTTGCTGTAATTTGAATATTGCTGCGCCATTCATTGTTTTTATCATACTGCAAAACTTGATTTTTCTCATGCACAAAGGCTAAACCTTGTTTGTCTTTCGCTGTTATAGTTTTCAGATTTTTGTAGAATCATTTTCATGGATAATAAGACACGCAGACTGCCCGACTGGATGAAAACTCCCATGCCGGGGGGTAAAAAATACCTGGAGGTCAAAAATCTGACCATTCAGCACCAATTGAATACCATTTGCACCAGCGGCAACTGCCCTAACAGGGCTGAGTGCTGGGGCGCGGGAACAGCCAGCTTTATGATTCTGGGCAACAAATGTACCCGGAACTGTCGTTTTTGCGATGTACCCAACATGTTGCCCGATCCGGTCGATTGGGACGAGCCTCGCCGTTTGGCAACATCCATCAGCACATTGAAGTTGAAACACTGCGTGATTACATCGGTTGCCCGCGACGATATGGAAGATGGCGGCGCTGCATTCTGGGCCGAAACCATTCGTGTGGTGAAGGAAGTGAATCCATCAGTTACACTTGAGGTACTCATCCCTGATTTTGACGCGCAGGCCGCCGATGTTCAGAAAGTGATTGATGCACGTCCGGAAGTGATTTCCCACAACCTTGAAACAGTGCGTCGCTTAAGTCCCAAAGTACGCGATCGTGCCCGTTATAACAGGAGTCTGGCCGTGTTGAAGCAGGTTGCTGAACATGGAATAGTGGCCAAGTCGGGCATCATGCTGGGTTTAGGGGAGCTTCCCGAAGAGGTATTGCAAACCATGGACGATTTACGTGCCGTTGGATGCCGTGTGATGACCCTGGGGCAGTACCTGGCTCCTTCGGAACACCACCTGAAAATTGAAGAGTTTGTAAAGCCTGAAGTTTTTAAGTATTACAAGGTAGAAGGATTGAAAAGAGGTTTTACTTTTGTTGAAAGTACGCCATTGGTTCGCTCGTCATACCATGCCGAGTTGCATGTCAATGCGTAAGTCGGACATTCTTGTCCGACGTAAACGCTCCCCTTTAGGGGAGTTGGAGGAGTTTATATGAAAGAGAAAATACAGTGTAAGGTTTTGGAGGTGAGGGATATTACCGAATCGACTTATGTGTTGCGCATTGAGCGTAACGGTTTTGAATTCAGGGCCGGGCAATACCTGGTGTTAAGTGTTCCCGATGAACGCAAGGCCCGGGAATATTCAATATACAGCGCCGAATCTGATGATTTTATCGAGTTGCTGATCAAGGAAGTGCAGCCCGGCGAAATGTCGCATGAGTTGAAATACCTGAAAGTTGGAACGAAAGTTCAGATCAGTGGTCCTTTTGGCTATTTTATTTTGAAAGATGAAGTGCTGGAGAAAAAGCAGCC
>JAFGVJ010000158.1 GCA_016938055.1 Prolixibacteraceae bacterium | reverse complement strand
ATGAATATTTATGCCATGGCCCGCGAAGGTTTGAGAAACGAATTACCAGGGGCCATCAGAAAAGCAAAGCAACTTGATGAACCCGTAAAACTGCACAATATCAAAGTGGGCACCAACGGGGGTACTCAATTGGTAAACATTACCCTTCAGCTTATCGAAAAACCCGATATCATGAAAGGACTGATGATGATTGTTTTTTACGACGCAGGCAAGCTGCCTAAAATCAGTCCCAAAAAAATGAAACAGGGTGAACATCTTTCTAACGCCGACCATCAGGAACTGGAGCTTGAACTGCAGCGCGTCAACGAAGAGTTGCAAAGTACCCGGGAAGAAATGCAAACTACCCAGGAAGAATTGAAATCGACCAACGAGGAAATGCAATCAACCAACGAGGAGTTACAATCCACCAACGAAGAACTGACGACCTCCAAAGAAGAAATGCAAAGCCTGAATGAAGAGCTACAAACCATCAATGCCGAGTTACAAAGTAAAATTGCTGATTACATTGCCGCCAACAACGACATGAAGAACTTGTTGAACAGCACCGACATTGCCACCTTATTTCTCGATAAGGAACTCAACATACGCCGTTATACCGACCAACTTACCAAATTGTTCAAATTACGCCAAAGCGATATCGGACGACCTTTTACCGATATGGTGACCGATTTGAATTACCCCGAAATGACCAAACATGCCACTGAAGTTTTGAACACCCTGGTTTACAAAGAAACAGCCGTTTCGACCCACGACGGAAAGTGGTTTACCGTTCGGATCATGCCCTACCGGACCTTCGACGACAGGATCGATGGACTGGTAATTACCTTGATAGATATTTCCAAAGCAAAGAAAATGGAAGCCAAGCTTGAAAAAACAATTGGTTTATTACGGGAACATAATTTACCCTTAAATGGTTGATACCAAATCAACAACAATGTGGGTGCATCCCGAAAAAATAAGAAATAAAGAACAGACACGAAGCGGCTAAAACTTGGTAACTACAGGTACTCCAAAACATCGGAACTACGGACGCTAAGTATAGCTTATCAAAGGGGCTAAAAAAATGTCGAAAATGGATCGTAACATTAAAATACCAACATCGGGTTATCTCCGAAAAAAAGCAGAAAGATTGCTACTGCGTAAACACTCGTATGCCAATCCACAACTTTCTGAACCCGATATGCTTCGCTTGATCCATGAATTGGAAGTCCACCAGATCGAACTTGAAATGCAAAACGAAGAACTCGTGCTTGCAAAAGAAAATGCTGAACTGGCTGAAAAAAAATACACCGAACTTTATGATTTTGCCCCTTCGGGTTATATGACCCTGACAGTAAACGGAGAAATTGCCGGGTTGAACTTAATGGCCTTACGCATGCTTGGCAAAGAGCGTTCGTTACTGATCAATAAAAAGCTGGGATTTTTTATCAGCGAAGAAACCCGGCACGGATTCTTAGAATTTCTCAAACTTGTTTTTACCAGTAAAGTGAAACAAATTTGTGATGTGGTCATTGTTACAGAAGGAAAACAGCCCATCCATGTTAACATCGATGGCATCATCAGCCAGAACAACACACAATGTCTGCTTACATTGACCGATATTACTGAAAGAGTAAAATCGAAGGCTGCCTTACACGAAAGCCAAGAAAAATACTACATCACCAAAAAAGACCTGAAAAAAGCCCAGTCGATAGCCCTTATCGGGAACTGGAAATGGGACTTCAGAACCAAAGAACTTATTTGGTCCGATGAAATGTACCACATTTACGGCCTCAACAAGGAAAGCTATACCGGACCACTGGAAAAAGCCGTTGCAAAAGTTGTCCATCCCGACGATCTCCACCTGGTCATGTCGACAAACAATCAGCTTCTAATTCAAAAGAAAACAATCGAATACCGCATTTTACTCCCCGATGGGACCATCCGTTACATCTGGGAAGAAGCCGGTGAAACAATGTTTGACGAACATGGAAAACCATTGTTGTTAACTGGCATTGCCCAGGACATTACCGATCGGAAACAAACTGAAATAGAAATAACCAGGGCCAAAGAAGCGGCTGAACACGCTACTGAAATTGCAGAGAATTCAAAACGAAAGGCCGAAAGTGCCACTCGAATTGCAGAAGATTCGGTGAAAGCAAAACAGCAATTCCTTTCAAACATGAGCCACGAGATCCGTACACCCATGAATGCCATTATCGGGTTTACCAAAGTGTTGCTCAAAACCGAATTAAGCCCAAAACAAAAGGACTACCTCACCGCCATTAAACTGAGTGGCGATTCACTAATTGTGCTCATTAACGACATTCTCGATCTGGCAAAAGTCGATGCCGGGAAAATGTCATTTAAGCAAACACCCTTCAAATTGGCCGCATCAATTTCAACAATGCTCCATCTTTTCGAACCTAAGATTCAGGAAAAAAATTTGGTATTGGTGAAAAATTATGACCAGAATATTCCGGAAGTATTGGTAGGCGATCCCTTACGCTTGCACCAGATCATCCTGAACCTGGTCAGCAATTCAGTGAAATTCACCTCTCAGGGAACCATTAGCCTCGATGTGCATCTTCAAAATGAAACCGACAGCGAAGTCACCATTGAATTTGCCGTTTCGGATACAGGAATCGGAATAGCCGAAGATAAAATTGACACAATTTTTGAAAATTTTCAACAAGCTTATACTGTCACAACAAGTTTGTATGGTGGCACCGGCCTGGGATTGGCCATTGTGAAACAGCTGATTGAAAAACAGGGAGGATCCATTTGGGTCAAAAGCAAACTCAACGTAGGTTCTACTTTTATTTTCAGGCTGAACTTTCAAAAAACAACAGCTGCGGCTGAGTACGAACCCGAAATTGTAGAACAAGACCCGGTCATAAAAAATCTGAAAATATTGGTGGTTGAGGACATAGAACTCAACCAGTTGTTGATGAAAACCATTATTGAGGATTACGGTTTTACCAGCGAAGTTGCTGCCGACGGCAAAATAGCCATCGATAAACTTCAACATGATTCCTACGATGCCATCCTGATGGACTTACAAATGCCAGTCATGAATGGTTTTAAGGCTACCGAGTACATTCGGTCCATCATGAAATCAAACATTCCCATTATTGCATTAACAGCCGATGTAACTACCGTTGATTTAAGAAAGTGTAAAGCAGCCGGCATGAACGACTACATTGCAAAACCCGTTGATGAAAAACTGCTGTACAATAAAATCATTGGCTTGGTAAAAACGAACGTTCCGGAGGAGGAGGAGAATTCCCTGACCAATGTACAGCAGCAATTGAATGCAAAATGTACCAACCTCGATTATTTGAACCTGCGAACAAAATCGAATCCCCAACTCATGATTCAGATCCTTTCAACCTATCTGGAACAAACCCCCACCCTGGTCAATACCATGAAACAGGGATTCATTGAAAAGGACTGGAATATGCTGTACTCGGCTGTTCACAAAATGATACCCTCTTTCTCGATCGTTGGTGTAAACAGCATTTTTGAAGATATGGCCAAAGAGGTTCAGGAATATGCAGGTAAACAGATCGAAACCGGTAAGATTGCTGAATTGGTTTCACAGCTCGAAGTCATCTGCAACCAGGCCTGCCAGGAATTGGCCATTGAATTAGCGACCCTCAAAAAAACACTCGATGTATAAAGAAACCAAAAAAAAAGGCCTGAAGGAAAACGAACCGCTAAAGCTGGAATTTAAGAAGATACTGAATCCTTTGATCCCCGATGAAATGCAGCTTCGTCAAAAAGCAGAAAATTATCTTTGAGCGCTTTATCCAGGCCGATAATTCAACCATCAAAGCATTCAATGGTACCGGGTTGGGGCTTTCCATTTCAAAAATGTATGTCGAAATGCTGGGGGGTACTATTTGGGTAGAATCAATACCAAGCCAGGGTTCTACCTTCTATTTCAACATTCCATATTCGATGTGAACTCGCTTCAATTCATTGTGAAGTAGCCACAAATCGATGAAAGCACTCCGCAAGTGTGAATCATGTAACTCTTTCTGAAAAAATTGTAAGTTGTTTGGGGACAATAACACTCAACTTTGGATTTATTCATCATCCAATGAAAAACAACTTATGGATCATATAACCTTAGGGAACTGGAACGAGAAAAAAGAAAAGCTCAAACAGAAATATCCCATCATCACCGATGATGATGTGCTCCTTTACGAAGGCAAGGAAAAAGAGCTGATCGAAAAGCTGGAATACAAACTGGGAATTTCAAAATTGGATCTGGCAACAACCATTGATTCACTTTAGCAAACCACTCCTGATATAAGGGGAAGACATCAAAGAAACAAAAAATGCACTTAGCAGTTCCCCTACCCGGAGCGGTCAATAAGCCTGTCGAAGGGGCTTGGGGGATGGTTTGAATGTTGCTTCTCAAGAGTCTTACCGAACTGATCAAAGACAAAGCTAGCTCTCTGAACCAAACAAGTAGAATAAAAGTTGTAATTTGTCGAATACTATAATAGCGCAAACAGGAAAATGATTTCGGCAAAAACATTGATACGCAAATCGTTCAGGATAATATTATGGATTACCCTGATGTTGGTATTCCTTTTCATTGCTGTTGCCCTGCTTATTCAGCTACCTGCTATCCAAACAAAAATTGTTCAGCAAGCCACAACATTTGTCAGCAAAAAAACCCACACCCTTGTCGAACTTGAAAAAGTCAGCATATCGTTCCCCAAAACAGTCATCGTAGAAGGTCTTTACCTTGAAGATACCCAAAAAGACACCCTGATTTATGCCCGACGTGCCAAAGTAAACATGGCCCTTATTGACCTGCTTTCCGGCAAAATTACCATCAACGCGGTCATGCTCAACGATGCCACGGTGAACTTGTACAATTTCCATGACTCACCTGAGTTCAACTACAATTTTCTAACTACTGCTTTCAGCGACACCACTGCCGAAGTCAAAACCGATACTTTAACAAAGACCGGAATGGCTTTTAGCCTCAACAAAGTTAGTCTGCGAAACTTCAGACTCTTGTACAACGACAATTACGCGGCAATGAATGTCACCATCGGCATCAAAAAATCGGACTTCAATGTCGATCAGATCGATTTGGGAAAATCAATTTACCAAATAGACCAATTGCAGCTCGATGGCCTGACTGCCCT
>JAFGVJ010000157.1 GCA_016938055.1 Prolixibacteraceae bacterium | reverse complement strand
TTGTGATTCACGGTTGAGCACATGACCAATTTGTTTCCAGTTAATCAAGTCTTTGCTGTGAAAAATGGGGACTCCGGGGAAATTCACGAAGGTGGAAGTCACCAGGAAATAGTCTTCGCCATTGGTACAAATGCTCGGGTCGGAATACCAGCCCGGCAGGATGGGGTTGTAGTAAGCACTTTCACTGGTGAGCGGATGATTGTTGTAAAAATCGTCGTTCCCGGAATAGGTGAATTCATCAAAGTAGGCTACGCCTTTTTCTGTTCCTTCCGGACGGTTCCCTTGATGGAGGGAACAAGCTGAAATGATGGCAACGGAAATGATAGTGACCAAAGTGGCCCTGATCAAAATACCGGTGCTAAGTTTAGTCGATTTTTGTCTCATGTGATTGATCAATTGTTGTTGTGATTATTTTCGGAAATAAAAGTACCTGAAGGCTTTTGCAATGATTTCAGAAATCAGACATTCCATTTCTAATTTTGGATAAAAGTGAAAATTACCTTTAAAATGAATTAGATAGAAGAATGAAAAGATGATGAAAGTCACATTTGCCTGCTGGATGCAGGATTGCTTGATGCTCGTAGCTGGTCGCGGTCGCACTTGTCGAGACCGCTTTTGCAAGCTTCATGTCATTCGGTCACCGAGCTTGTCAAGGTGCTTGTGACGGTGCGTTTCGGGGGTGCTAAAAGAGTTGTTGTTGGCTTTGTTCAACTTTTCTGGTAGGGCTCAAGCACCATTACGATCCGGGGGACTCTACAGTGATTGACCCGGTGTTGAGCCAAAGCCAAGGGAGTTTAAAAGTGTGTAGTTTCAATTTTTTAAAAATCAAAAATGAAAAATAAATTTTCAGTCGCAAACATTTTATTCAATATTTGCAAATTGCATTTTTCTTATACTGAGCGATATGATGAAACGAATAAAACAAGCATTTGAGCAATTTGAAATCCTAAAATATTTGCTCCGGTGGATGTTGCTGGTAACGCCGGTTGCCATTGTAACGGGCTCTATCATCGCCCTTTTTTTATTCCTGCTCGACCAGGCTACTTTGTTACGGTGGAAGTATGAGTGGCTGTTGTATTTACTGCCACTTGCTGGCGTTGTCATTGTTGCCCTGTACCGGTTCAAAGGCAAAAATGCTGAGGCTGGAAACAACCTGGTGATGGACGAAATCCATAAACCCGGCGGAGGTGTTCCGGCTCGCATGACCCCCTTTGTATTGATCACAACAGTGGTCACGCATCTTTTTGGCGGTTCGGCAGGGCGCGAGGGGACTGCAGTGCAAATAGGCGGAAGCATGGCCAGCTTTATTGGCAAAAAATTAAAACTTCAGAAAGAAGAGTTGCGCATTTTACTGATTTCAGGGATCGCGGCAGGTTTTGGTGCCGTTTTCGGTACGCCTGTTGCCGGAGCGATTTTTGCCCTCGAAGTATTGGCCATTGGCCGTATTAAATACGATGCCTTGCTCCCGGCATTTCTTGCATCGGTTTTGGCAGATATTGTCTGTTCGGCCTATGGCATAAAGCATACCCATTATCATATCGACTTTCAGGAGTCCTTAACCAGTGTGTCAACATTTCCGTATTTCGACTTAAAATTATTGCTCTACGTTGCTTTGGCTGGTGTGTTGTTCGGCCTGACCGGTAATTTGTTTTCCGAAGTTTCGCACCGCATCAAGTCAATTTCCACCAAATACATTCAACGCAAGTACTTGATCCCCTTACTGAGTGGAACAGTCATTATTTTGCTTACTTTTTTACTGGGAACGAAAGATTTTCTTGGTTTGGGCGTAAGCACGCCCGACGGCAAAGGGGTCAGCATTGTCAATGCGTTCAATCCGGGCGGGGCCAATCCCTTTAGCTGGTTTTGGAAATTGCTTTATACCGCCATCACCCTGGGGACAGGCTTTAAAGGTGGCGAAGTAACCCCCTTGTTCTTTATTGGTGCTACACTTGGAAATTCAATCGCCATGCTTACGGGCAACCCGGTTGCCCTTTTTGCAGGCTTGGGATTTATTGCAGTTTTTGCCGGTGCTACAAACACCCCTCTGGCTTGTACCATCATGGGCGTAGAGCTTTTTGGCGGAGAACACATCCTTTATTACGCGGTGGCTTGCTTTATCGCTTACTATTTCAGCGGGCATTCGGGGATTTACACATCGCAAAGGGTGAGTGTTTCGAAGGCAAATTTCGATTACCATTTAAACAGCGACAATTCATTGAAAAATATCAGAAAAATTAAAAAGGACAGCAATGGAAACAAAAATTAAAACCCATTCATTGGGGAAACTAAGGATATACCTGAAAGCAGGTGAAAACATCAAATTAAATCATAAATCCTTATTTAAAGACAAGGTGGTTGTTTTCAGAGAAGTAGAATATTGGGATGTGGAATAAAATGTTAGCTGCAGGGATTGTGTGCTTTCACCTTTAGCCACTTCTAATTAGAAATATCATCAGCTGATAATAAAATGAGCGATGAAATTATTTTGTATCCAAATCCGTTACTTGGAGATTGGTTGAATTTTTCTGACTTCGTTTCAGTGGAGATCTTTAACCTTCAAGGCTTATTATTGGCACGTTACGATCATATCAAATCCATCAAAACCTCTCTGAAAAAGGGAATATACATTTTAAGTATATCGAATGAAGAATATTATCTACGAAAGAAACTGATTAAAAATTAGATGAATTGGCAACCATCTCCCTCGTTTGAGTGCATCGGAAACAGCTTGTTCAGTTCAAACATCGGGACGCGGTCTTTCCCAAGTCCGTGTTTGTTTCCACAACAATGTAATCCATCGAGCCCTGATTTTCAAGAGTACGCAATTTTCTGCCTTCAGTTAATTCAAAAAAAAATCCACAGAACCGGAAGTGATCTGTGACATGTCCTGTTATTAATCAGATAGAAATTCGACAAACATCATAAAAACATCCTTCGTTCATCCTTCGTTCATCCTTCGTTCATCGTTGCATTAACCTATTAGGTAGTTTTTTATTAAG
>JAFGVJ010000156.1 GCA_016938055.1 Prolixibacteraceae bacterium | reverse complement strand
TATGAAGCGAAACGCTATAAAAATTTGACCCTCAATCGTCTTGAAATCATCAATGCTCCCAGAGGTACCTTTTATGAATGGATGAAAAGCAGGGGCAAGGTTGGCGGTCAGAACAAAATACCACGGCTGGCCAACGACCGCGAATACCTTGATTCACTCCTCGAATACATGAACAAGCCATAAATGCCTCTGAGTACAGGCCCTGCCTGAATTGTTTATAAATCGTTGCGAAATCGGCGCCACAAAATCACCCTTTGATGCATTGATTTATTACCTTAGTGCTTCCATTTTTTAAAATGAACTGAACATGCACATTGCCATAGCCGGAAATATCGGAGCGGGAAAAACTACCCTAACTGCTTTGTTAGCGAAACATTATGGTTGGGAGCCCAACTACGAGACTGTAGATGACAATCCTTATCTCAACGATTTTTACAACGACATGCAACGCTGGTCGTTCAACCTGCAGATTTTCTTTCTCAACAGCAGGTTCAAGCAAGTGGTCGATATCCGAAAATCGGGGAATACCGTCATTCAGGATCGCACCATCTACGAGGATGCTGAAATCTTTGCACCCAACCTGCACGACATGGGGCTGATGTCCACCCGCGATTTTGAGAACTACCGATCACTGTTTAAATTGATGGTTGAGCTGATCCAGCCGCCAGATCTGCTCATCTACTTAAGGGCTTCGGTCCCTACCCTGGTCAGCCAGATTCAGGAACGGGGCCGCGAATACGAAGAATCCATCCGCCTCGATTATCTGAAAATGCTGAATGAACGCTACGAGCTGTGGATCAGTAAATACAAAGCCAGTAAAATGCTGATTGTGAATGTCGATGACCTGAGTTTTCATACCAATGCTGAAGACCTTAGCAAAATCATCGACCGCATCGATGCTCAATTGCACGGGCTGTTTTAAGATGTTAACTTCAACCTACATAGCAATCCTGTCGAACACAGACAGGATTTTTTTGTTTTAAGCACAACACATGAAACAAAAACTTGAACAATTCGAAAGGCTGCTCAACATCATGGATGAACTCAGGGAGAAATGCCCCTGGGATCGGGAACAAACCCTCGAAAGCCTCCGGCACCTTACCATTGAAGAAACCTACGAACTGGCCGAAGCCATCCTCAAAAACGACCTGCCCGAACTGAAAAAAGAATTGGGTGACCTGCTTTTGCACATCGTATTTTATGCCAAAATTGCCGATGAACAGAAGGCCTTCGACATGGCCGATGTCATAGATGCTCTTTGTGAAAAACTGATTTTCAGACATCCACATGTTTTTGGCGACACAACAGTGACCGATGCTACCCATGTACTGGAAAACTGGGAAGCCTTAAAGCTGAAGGAAAAAGATCGGAAAAAAAGGGTACTCGAAGGAGTTCCCCAATCGCTGCCCGCCATGGTAAAAGCTCACCGCATTCAGGACAAGGTGCGGGGCGTGGGATTCGACTGGGAAGAACGGGAACAGGTGTGGGACAAAGTGCGTGAGGAATTTGCCGAGCTGGAAGCCGAAATGAAAAATGGCCATCAGAAAAATATGGAAAAAGAATTCGGCGACCTGTTTTTCTCCATGGTGAATGCCGCAAGGCTTTACAACATTGACCCCGAAGCAGCCCTGGAACGTACCAACCTGAAATTTATCCATCGCTTTAGCTTTTTAGAAGAACAAACGCTTTTAAAAGGAAAGTCATTGCACGATATGAGCCTCGACGAAATGAATGTGATTTGGGAAGAAGCTAAAAAACACGACCTTTAACCCATGTCAAGTCTCATGTTCAAGCCTAAATTCAGTCCCTTGGTTCTGATCATCCTGCTGATGCTTGTCCGCCCTGTTTCGGGTTGGGAGCGCGATTCGGCCCTGGTCCGTATGGTCATCGTTCATGGTTTGAACGATTCAAAAGCCCTGATCACTTCACCTGCTCGCTGGAGTAAGGCAGAATGGGCCCTGGCCGGAGGGGTAACAGCTGCCACCGGGGCCATGATCCTTTGGGGCGATCAGCCGGTTTACAATTTTTCAAACAAACTGCACACTCCCGGGCTCGATGCATTTTTCCGCTATTCAGAGCCGCTTGGAAACTATTATCCGGTTGGATTGATCGCGGTGATGCTCACCAAAGGCATCATCAGCAAAGATCAAATGAGTACCGAAACTGCCTTTATTGCTGCCGAGGCCCTGCTCATCTCAACGGTGGCTGTGCAAATGGTTAAAAATACGGTGGGCCGTTCGCGGCCCAACCCGGCAGGGAGTACCACACCCCACCAGTTTAACGGGCCCTTCTTCAAGGGAACTTCATTTTATTCAGGTCATACCACTGCTGCATTTTCGGTGGCATCGGTTTTTGCCTACCGCTACCGGCACACCGGATGGGTTCCCTGGGTATCGTACGGACTGGCCACCATTGCCGGGCTGGAACGAATTTACGACAACCGGCACTGGGCCAGCGACGTTGTGATGGGAGTTGCCATCGGAACAGCTACAGGATTGCTCTTGAGCCGTCAATGGGAAGAAAGTACCATCCGCTTTTATCCTTCCTTCACTCCGCAGGGAGGTGGGGTATCCATGGTCATCCCAATTCGTTAGAAAAGTTTATTTTTGCGCCATGCAAATTGGCAACATCAAATTAGGACACCTGCCGCTCTTCCTGGCTCCCATGGAAGACGTCACTTACAAATCGTTCCGGTACATGTGCAAAAAGTACGGGGCCGATGTGATGTATACCGAATTCATTTCCAGCGAAGCCTTGATCCGTGATGTGAAAAAGACAAAACTGAAAATGACCCTCTTTGACTTTGATCGTCCAGTTGCCATCCAGATTTTCGGCCATAACATTGATTCCATGGTGGAAGCAGCCCAACTGGCCGAAACGTTCCAGCCCGATTTTATCGACATCAACTACGGCTGCCCCATGAAGAAAATTGTGCGCAAGGGAGCCGGAGCCGGAATGTTACAGGATGTTCCCAAAATGGTGGAAATGACCCGGCAAATTGTCAATGCGGTAAAACTTCCGGTGACGGCCAAAACCCGTTTGGGATGGGACGAAAACAGCAAGCACATTGTTGAGGTCGCCGAAAGGCTTCAGGATACCGGCATTCAGGCATTGGCCATCCATGGCCGTACCCGCGCTCAGCTTTATACCGGCGAAGCAGACTGGACCCTGATTGGGGAGGTGAAGAACAATCCCCGCATGCACATTCCCATCATTGGCAATGGCGATATCAACGGACCACAAAAGGCCAAAAGGTTCCTCGATCAAACAGGCGTTGATGCACTGATGATTGGCCGCGGATCCATTGGAAGACCCTGGATTTTCAAGGAAATCAAACATTATTTTGAAACCGGCGAAGAGCTGCTCCCCCCTTCTGTTCCCGAAGTCATTCAAAATGTGAAAGACCAGCTTGCAATTTCAGCCGAATGGAAGGACGACGAACGAAGGGCAATTTTTGAAATGCGCCGTCATTTTGCCAGATACTTTCCCGGGTTGCCCAATTTCAGAGAATTACGCATCGAATTGTTGCGAAGTGAAAACTATGCCGATGTCATCCGCTTACTCAACATCATTGCAGAAAGATATGCAGAAATGAGGGTCGATTACAGCAACATCAGCCTCAAATAATTTTAAGGACGATAATGAATTTTTTGAACTTTTGTTTCGCCTTTGGATTTCATCTTTACCAGAATTAAACCTGCCGGAATGGCTGTTGTGCGCAAATCAATGCTGCCACTTCCCCAATATGAGCCTTCAAGCATTTTCTTTCCCAAGGAGTTAAAAACCTCATACTCGAAAAACACATCAGTTGAAGCCATCAGGGTTAAAATTCCATTTGTTGGATTGGGATAGAGCATCCAGTTTGTTGCTGTTGACAAGTTTTCATCGGAGGCAAGTTTCCAACCCAAATCGTCGTAGAAAGGTGAACCATCCATAAAAGTAGAAACCTTCCAGTAAGCCGGATCGTTGGGATCGCCGGTGGGATAAACACCAATGGCTGTCAGTGAATGGCCTGTTTCGCTGGTGCCGGCGGGCCAGGGATCAAGCGGCGAATAACCGAATTGCGCAATTTTCCTCTTGTCGGTCGAAAAAATAGATACCGCTTCACCATCGTTGTCGAATGAACCTTTGTAAACATCGCTGGCAGCTTTCCCGTAGCGTTCAAAGAACCACTTCGACGAAGCAGCCAATACCACAAACTGACCGGGAGCCAGCATGGTCCCCGCCTTAAAGCGGTAATCGATGCCCGAAGTAAATTCAACCCTCGACAAATCAACGGCATGGGTTCCAATGTTTTTGATTTCAATAAATTCGAAGGACTTGCCCGAAACGGTATCAGTTCCAATAATCGAGTCTTTGGGATGATAATGCAGCTCAGTTACTTTCAGATTCAGGAAATCCTCCCAATTTTTCACGAGCCTGACTTCGCGGAGCGGGCTCCATTCGTTGCCAATTTTCACCCGGGCTTTGAACCAATGGGTGCCCCTGATATTAAACTCGGTACCCGTGTTGATTTTCTGAGCCTTATCACTTACAGCACCCCCCACCATGCGAGGATCGCTGCCATCGGTGGTCAGGTAAATTTCCCCGCTGGAGTTCAAATTGGAAAGCACCACGCTGGCATGCTCGTTAAACAGCTTTGTGGAAGCATTCAGGTTCACCCCATCGACGGCAAAACGGGGAGGTGCATGGTAGGTGAACAAGTCGGCTTCGATGAACTGCTCAATCACAATGTCGGTACGATAGGGGAAGAAATAGTATTGCATGTTCTCAATTTCGGGCCACCAATCGTTGTCACGGGTATGGGCTTCTCCCCTGAAGGTATCGCCCCAACGGGCTGATTCGGCAATGATGGCCTCATCAATTTCCATGGCCCGTTTCATGAAACGCTCTTCTGCTTTTTCGGGGGTGAATACACCATCGTTGAAAAAGTGCCGGTAAACCCTGTCGGCAAAACGCTGGCGGTATTCGGCATTCTCGGTCAATTTCTGGTGCAACCACTGAGGATGAAATTTATACATGTTGTCCACATACATTGAAGGCAAATCCACCCGGTTTTCGTTGATTCCGATTCCGGGGTTTACCGGATCTATCATCAGGCTGTGCTCGGCATCGTGGTTAAAAAACCGAAAACCCTGGCTTTTGTCGTCACGTTTATAAATGGTGTAGAAATTATTCGGATCGCGGTTTCCCCGGAAGGCCGATGTGGGGGCATCGAAATTTCCGCCATAGAAAATGGTGAGCATGTAATCAATCAGGTTGTCAATGTCAACAAGGGTTTCTTTCCCCGGCTCGGGAAGGCCATTCCGGTCTTTCCCTTCCAATTTGAAATAGTTGGTATTGTTCGAGAACCCGGCCTTTGTGGCATTCCATAGCTTTTCCCAGCCATCGAGGTTGCCATCGGTGGCTTCCATGTTGTAGGTATAATTTTCGGTGTCGACTTTCACCACATCGTAATCCTCCTTATTGCCGCCAAAATAATCAGACGCGAAACGGGCTTCCGAACGTTCCTGGGTTTGAAAAAGACCCCAGTACATGCCATTGAGGTAGAGATGGTAATAACGGCTGCGGGTATAGGGCTGGCCCATGTCGCGCTGGGTATCGCGTGAGAAGACCTCACGTACAAAAGTATTATGGTCCTGCCCGTTGCTCCAGGCATAATTCTGCGCGGTACGGAGATCAATTTTGTCAAATTCGTTGACGCCTTCGTTTCCAAACAATGGAAAATACAATTTGGGCATCCCGTACTCACTGCGGAAAAACAGGCGGAAAGCATGTTTCGGGTAGTTGCCATGCCGGCTCCATCCACCCCTGATGCGCAAACCGGCATTGATGTTGAATTCACTTTGCCGTTTTGGATCAATCAGTTCCACCGAACAAAAGCGCTCCCATTCATCGCCATGGCCCTGGGCATTTACATAAATACCAGTAGCAGGGTCGAACAAATTTTTCAGATCGGTAACAACTGAAATAGAGGGAATCGCCTTGAGGGCATCTTCTATTCTGTGCTGATAGGAAAAATGCTGCGTCACTTTGGGATCCATCTCCAGATCGATGATCTGATCATTCACATTTGAAGTAGGCCATGCTCCTCCGGGATGACGCTGGTTGATGACTGCTTCCGGAAAAATATAGGTACGGGAAACTGGTAACATGGTTTCCTTTCCTGCTTCCTTTAACGAAGCCCTTACCAGGAAACAAGGGGTAGTGGCCCGCCCGTTGGCACTATTGGGGTTGATGTTGATGGCAAGCGATTTCCCGCCGTTTTTTGCGGTGGATGAATTTTGCGGATTGCTGCCATCAATGGTATAAATGATATCGTAAGCCGGTGCCGGAGCATCGAGCGTGAGTGAAAACACCTCATCGTAAAAACCTGCTGGATGACTAAAGCGGACTTGTGGTGTGCCTTCGGTATTCTGGGCCATCAACGTAGCTAACAGGCCATACTGAAACACAAGCCATAGGCATCCTTTAAGAAAGTTCATTCGGGTCATTCATTCACAGGTTTTTAGGTTCGGTGTGCCAAAATAGAAAAAATTATTGGTGT
>JAFGVJ010000155.1 GCA_016938055.1 Prolixibacteraceae bacterium | reverse complement strand
GGACCACTTAAAGTCAATGAATGGTTGGGAATTTCAACTTCCTTGTTTATTTTCCTGCTGATTGTTATTGCCGTTCTATTGTTCTGGCTGGCCGAGAAAGCTGAAAAACGTTTCGCCCGACCAGATATTACTTCCGAATTATAATGGTTCAAGTATGAATGCACGACAAAAAATATCCATTATTTTAGTGGCCACCAGTCTTATGTTGCTTTTTCTACCCGGAATCGGTGAATATTCATTTCAAGAGAAACCGGGTAAAATGGTTCAGTGGATCAACGATGATGATTCGTTTGTTACCGTTGATGAGGTGGCGGTTTTGCTCAACAAGGACGAACCCGTCTTTCAACTCATCGACCTGAGAAGCGAAGAAGCCTTCAAACTCTTCAACATACCAGGTTCCATCAATATTCCCTTTCAGCAATTTTTTGAAAAGCAACCCGAGACCTGGTTGTACAACCATGAAATACAATACATTTTCTATGGCAATGGTGATGTAAATTCAAATTACGCACTGGTATTGGCTCGCGGCTTAGGGTACGAAAACTGTTTTGTGATGAAGGGTGGTTTGAACGAATGGTTCAATACAGTGATGAACAGCAAATTTTCAGGCGAGCGAATTACTCCCCGCGAAAATGCCCTTTTCGAAAACCGTTTAAAGGCCAGGCAGTATTTTACCGCGATCAACAGCTTGCCCGATAGTTTAAAAATTAAATTTGCTGAATCGAAACGTCAGGCAGCAAGAAGCCTCGACGGTGGATGCAATTAAAAAAGGAAACAATGAAGGAAATTTTGAAGAAATATAAATTTTTAGTTGTTGTTTTAATCCTGGTAGTGCTTGTTGCGATTCGTTTTTTATTGACCGACCGTTTCAAACAGGGCGCTGAAAAGAACGCGATCCCTGCATTCACTCATTCGAATGTGATGCAATCATCCAATCCAAAGTTTATGGCTGCTACCAGTTTAATTGTCTATATCGATTCGCCAAAACAACGCTTCTCAGCGCATTCCAATATTTTAGCCATAAACTCATCCGATATATTGACTAAAAGCACATTACAAGCCATCAAAAAAAGCGAACGTGCCATTCTGGTTTCCGACGATCCTTCATTAAGCGCACGTTGTTGGATGCTGATGGCACAAAAAGGAGTAACGAACCATTTTGCTTATTTTACAGGCGATGAGGAGGATTTTAAATATCAATTCCAGCCCGACACTAATAGTTATCACTAAACTTAGGATTACGTTATTTTGTCTTAGAGCCAGACGGGCTGTTATTTAATTAACCTTTTCATTAATAGTGTCATTCCGAGGAGGCACGACGAGGAATCCCTTATAATAAAAGATCTCTCCTCCTGCGTCGTCGAGATGACACCTTCTGTGTAAATCTGCAAATGGTAGTTCCACAACAATTGAAAACAGTTAGTTCCTTTTTTACTATGTAAATATCAGTCTGGATGCTATTTATTTCACAACGTCATAATCGTAAATTTCTTCTGAAGTAAAGGGAAGCCATGAAAGCAAAGTACGGTCGGCCACCATTTGATCGTACATAAAACTGTTGTTGCCAAAGGCCAGGGTTCGGGCATCGTAGCCAAACAAGCGTAAATAAGCCGTCACAAAGGCTGAGTTATGTCCGGTTCCGCAGTATACCACCACTGTTTTATCGTGCGGAATGCTTGCCATCTCGTTGACAATGCCCAGGGTTGCGCCGGGCTTGTAGCGAATGGCCCCCGGTACATGACCTGCTTCGTATTTATCTTTGCGGTCGTAATTGATCACGTAATATTCTCCGGGGTTATCAAAAACAGTTTCGGCACTGATGGTAACGTCAGCTGTACCATCAGCAAAAAGTTGCCCGAAACGTGCGGCACCAATGGCTTCACCACTACTTTCACCGGTGTTCATCTCCGGAAGGGCTGAAGCTTGCGGAGCCAGATGGGTCACCGTATCAAGCAGGTGCTGAAAAGCTGAAGAACAAGCCGAAAACCATCCTGTTTGGGCAAAGTCCTTGTTCCAGCTACTCATGCCCCAACGCATGGCGTATACATTGCCATAGCCCATCAAACGCAGGAGCATGGTAGTGTAGGCAGCAGTCTGCCCATCGTTGCTAACCACAATGATGCGCTCATATTCAAAGGGTTTGATGCCCGATTCGAAAAAAGCCGGCAACTGTTCAAAGTCCTTCTGTACCGCTCCCCCAATGTGTCCGTTCCGGAAGTCCTGCTTCGAACGAAGATCAATGATCAGTTGCTTGCCGCCCATCATTTCATGCACTTTTGAAGCATCTATCAATGATGGGAATTCACGGCTGTTCACATAGTCGCCATTGGCTGCCAAATCATCGAGCAGCATTTGGCTTTCTGCACCAACCTGAACCGATACTGTTTTTGTTTCACTTTGAGCTATAACCTGATTATCTGAAGTCGAATTTTTGGGCTGATTATTACAAGCCGCCAGACTCAGTGCTATGATCAGAATTAAAATAAGATTCACTTTCATATTACAAACTACTCTTTAACAATCGGGTTACGGTCTTTGTCCAATTGAAGGGTTTCGGTACGAATGCCTTGTTCATTGTATACATACTGTGTAATGGCTACGCCGCTTTCCGGATTATTCATCAAAACACGGTTCGCATCAAGTTGATGAGTCTCAACAAGCGCTCCGTGCTCATCGTAAACATTTTTATAAACCGGTACATTTTTTCCGGCAAGGTATTCATCATCCTGATCGAAAATGGCAGTCTCGGTAACATAACCATTTTCATCAACGGTATTGATTCTTTTAGCCCAGCCCCAGTATAGATTGGAGAGTTGTCCGGTGGTATTGTGCACCGAGAAACTGAGCAAATCACCTTTGGGAGTATTGGTAAATTCAAAGTGAGAAACCCCGATATCACCACAGTTTTCGGCGGTACAATTGTAAAGGGTGTCGCCTTGATAATTCATCATGCGGGTCAGGTAGCCATTGGCATCGTACTCAAAGCGTAATTCATAAAAGGGGCAGAACGGGTTCATGATTACCTCATCGCCGGCCAGGTTGTATCGCAGTTCCCTGAGCCAACCATTATCAAGGAT
>JAFGVJ010000017.1 GCA_016938055.1 Prolixibacteraceae bacterium | reverse complement strand
GGGTTCATGGTGGTGTCCCACAATTGTTCGGCATTCATTTCACCCAAACCTTTGTAGCGTTGAACATGTACGCCTGATTCTTTTCCACCACTCATTTCATCGATGAGCTTTAGTCGTTGTTGTTCTGTCCAGGCATATTCTTCGCGTTTTCCCTTTTTGACAAGGTAGAACGGTGGGGTAGCAATGTAGAGGTAACCGTTTTTGATAAGTTCCTGCATGTACCGGAAGAAAAGAGTCATGATAAGGGTGGCAATATGGCTTCCGTCCACGTCGGCATCTGTCATGATAATGATCTTATGATAGCGCAATTTGGCAATGTTCAGAGCCTTGGAATCTTCATCGGTTCCGATACTCACCCCCAGTGCAGTAAATATATTTCTGACTTCTTCACTGTCGAAAACCCTGTGTTGCATGGCTTTTTCAACATTCAGGATTTTTCCGCGCAAAGGCAGAATGGCTTGAAATTGACGATCGCGTCCTTGTTTGGCTGTACCTCCGGCTGAATCTCCCTCTACGAGATAGATTTCACATTTTTCAGGATCCTTATCGGCACAATCGGCCAGTTTGCCGGGCAAACCGCCTCCGGTCATCACGCTTTTCCTTTGTACCAGTTCACGTGCTTTACGGGCAGCATGGCGCGCTGTGGCAGCCAAAACAACCTTTTGAACAATGGATTTGGCATCCTTGGGATGCTCTTCAAGGTAAATGGATAACATTTCGCTCACAGCCTGATCGACTGACAAGCTGATTTCAGAGTTTCCCAGTTTTGTTTTGGTTTGACCTTCAAATTGAGGTTCCTGAACTTTCACAGAAACAACAGCCGTTAAGCCTTCACGAAAATCATCGCCACTGATGTCGAATTTCAGTTTGTCGAGCATCCCTGATTTGTCAGCATAAGCTTTCAATGTACGGGTTAATCCACGTCTGAAACCAGTCAGGTGTGTTCCACCTTCAATGGTGTTGATGTTGTTCACATAGGAGTGAATGTTTTCGGTAAAAGAAGTATTATAATGCAGGGCAATCTCCACCGGAACATCATTCTTTTCAGTGGTGATATGAATGGTTTCATCAATCAGTTTTTCGCGGGTTCCATCGAGGTATTCAACAAATTCTTTCAATCCTTCATCGGAATAAAAAGTCTCTTGTTTAAAGTTGCCCTCTTCATCAATCTGACGTTTGTCGATCAGCGAAAGGTTTAACCCGGCATTCAAAAAAGCCAGTTCCCTCAGCCTTGCCGACAGAATTTCGTATTTATACACGGTGGACAGGAAGATGCTGGCATCGGGCAGGAAGGTGATGATGGTTCCGGTACGATCCGATTCACCAATTACCTGGACTGATCCCTGTGGTTTACCACACTTAAATTCCTGGACAAAAATTTTCCCTTCACGGTGAATTTCAGCGCGAAGATGTGTCGAAAGCGCATTGACACAGGATACCCCAACACCGTGCAAACCACCAGATACTTTGTACGAATCTTTGTCGAATTTACCACCGGCATGCAACACTGTCATCACCACTTCGAGGGCCGATTTCTTTTCCTTGGCCATGATGTCGGTAGGAATTCCCCTGCCATCATCGGTAACTGTTATGGAATTATCCTCGTTGATAATGACATCAATATTTTTGCAATATCCAGCCAGCGCCTCATCAATGGAGTTGTCCACCACTTCGTACACCAGGTGATGCAAACCTTTCTCGTTTACATCGCCAATGTACATGGCCGGACGTTTCCTGACCGCTTCCAATCCTTCCAGCACCTGAATGCTATCGGCTGAATAACCATTTTCTTTTTTAACCTTTTCGTTTTCTATTTCGCTCATCGAATGTTGAATTTATTGGACAATCAAAACATGACCAGAACATCATTTTCGTATGACATTTTCAAACATTTCTAAACTGTTCAAAAGGAGGTTTCAATAGCTTGATGCCAAAGGTGCATAAAGCGTAGAAACAAATTGTCGAAAAGTAATATTCTTGTCCTGAATTTCAATGTGTTACAATGATCTGTCAATCGTTATTAAAAATGCTTCCAAATATAGCAAAAGATCCCTTTATTGCCTAGGAAACAGGCGAAACAATGACAAAAGTTTTCAACAAATTATGATTGATTTTTGGCTTGCTTAAAAGGTGTATGAAGCCCCTGCCAGAACCAACATTCGCGGCTGGTTATAAGCTTGCCAAATTGCTGCATGTTGGTTCAGGGTATTATTAATTTCTGCAAAAAAACCAAGCTTTTCTGAGAAGGCATACTTTGCACCAAGTTTGAGTCCCAAAAGTGGATCGAGCGTTTGAATTTCATCGCTTGAAATTACTGATGCAATGTTACTGGCCTCATAAATTCTGTATATCGCATTTCGTTTTCCCACCAGGCTGAAATGGATGTTTGCACTTAATTTGGAAGTCACTTCAAAACCAGCTTTCAAACTTACATCATAGACTGGTAAATGGGACAGAGTGCTCAGGGTTTTGGCTTTGTTCAGGTAATAATTCCCCGATAAGTTCACCATCAAACCTGTACCACTGTAATGCAGATGACCACCAAACCGAAGTTGATTCAAACCATCGTATTCCACATCAAACTGATTGTTGACCACGGTATCGGTGGCTGTATAAGATTTGCTCAGGTAATAGAATGCCTGATTTTTATAAATGGAATAATCGACATCGAACAAGTAAGCTATTTTTCTGCTGAATTTACCTTTAAAACCGCCATATAAGCCAATCAACTTTTCACGAGGGTACAATTCAAGTTGTTCTTTTTGATAAGGATTGTGCTGTACTGCCAATCGGTAACTATTGGCATTGAATCCGCCGGTAGCTCCTGCAAACAATGTCATGATAGCCGGAATGGGATGGTAGGCAAAATATATTTCGGGAGAAATGTGCCATAAGAGCATGGTATCGACACCAATGATAGTACCCGCGTTAAATCCGGCATGTAATTGGAAAATTTCCTTGTCGATGGTAAAGGTAGGGGAAATGGCCACCTGATAAAACTGATGCAGGTTGTTGGTCGAATCGGTGCGGTTGATGATACTGTCCTGGTTGAAATATTCAAAACTGGTAGCCAGTTTATAATCAACATTCCTGATTCTTTTGGCATAACGGCCATCATACACTGCTTCGTGTGCTGTTTGTCCGGTAGCATTCCAGAAATAGTGGTAATTCAGCATCAGATCATAATCGAGTTTGGCACGCGAATAGGTATTGATCAGCCTGAATTTTGCCCCGGCGGCATTGAAGGCTTGCCTTTTATTCAGGGTAGATAGTGTATCGGCTAGTTCCTGTTGATACAACAAAGTATCGGATTCAGGAAATCCATAATACCGAAAACCATCGCGTTGGTAGTTTACTTCCCAGTTGAGTAGGGCTTTTCTGAAAGTATTTTTGATAAATATTCTGGCCAGGTTTTCGCTGTAGGGTGATATAACTTTCATTTCGTTATCCAAAAGGATTTTGGGCCGCGATGAGAAATGATTCAGCTGCAAACCAAAATCGGTTTTTTTGCTGGGCGATGTATTGAAGTATAAATCGGCAAGCGGTGACCAGGCATTGCCAAATCCGGCTCTCACATACCCCTTGTTCATGGACTCTCTTGGCGGTGTTCCCAGTTTTACAGCAGGTAAATGGTTGATGGTTTTATCAACCGGAATGTCGTTCGAATGAATGCGATAATCGAATTCCGGAACATAATTGATGGTATCGTTGATCCTGGGATTGGAACTAATCTTGTATGCATCGGAAATGCTGGGCTGATATGCTTTGATGACTTCAACTTCTTTGGTGAGGGTTGAATCGCTTTGTGCCTGCGCAAAAAATCCGGCTCCCAATAGGAGCAACATGATCGATGAGTATTTGATTGTTTTCTTCATTTTTTATTCATTAATGCTGGATGAATCGGATGCTTCGCCTGTAATAATGGTTTCTCTTTCAAGTTCTTCCAGTTTTCTTATTTTTTCCATTGCATCGGTAATGATGCCATCATCCTTTGTGGCATAATTGTTTATAATGCTGTTTAGCGTGTGTTTTGCCTGGAAGGTATCTTTTTTGCTCAGGTAAACATCAGATAGGAGCAGGAACGATTTGGCCAACCAATATTGGTGGGTGGTGTTTTTGCTGATGAAATCCATGATTTCGTTCTCGCACTCATTCAATTTTCCCTGGTTATAAAGAATTTGAGCTACAAAGTACTTCGATTCAGCACCTTCGACTGTTTTGGTGTCGTTGCTGATCAGCTTAAAATATTTGTAGGCTTCGGCATCCTGGTTGAGCAGGTAGTACGATTTGGCCAGTTTGTAATTGGCCTCCCTGGTCATTTCCTCTGTTACGTTATCGGTTGCCAGCAGGGTAATGGCTGTTTTTACCGTGGCTGATGGCTGATTTAAAGCATAGTGGCACCGCAGCAGTCCGAGACGTGCACGCAGCAAATTCCATTTGCTGGATGCAAGCCTTTCCAAACGTTCAAAATAGGAAAGCGAATTTTCGTATTGCTTAGCATTATAAGTGAGTTCTGCCGCTTTGATCAGAGCCGGTTCGGTGAATACATGATCGGGCCGTTCAACAGTTTCCTTATAGTATTCCATCGATTGGGAATAGTTGCCTTTCTGGTAATAAGTTTCAGCCAGATAAAACAAGGCGTTTACCTTAAAACTGCCATTTGGGAAACGATTCAGGTAATTTTCGAGTTGCTTGGCGGCTGAAGGATCGTTATCCATGTAATTCTTTTCAGCAGCCATATAAAAAATGGAATCCTGTTCGTTGGCGGTAATTACCACCATGTTTCCAAGGGTATTGGTATAGGCAAAGTATTCATCAACCTGCTTCAGGTCAATGTAGTTGTTCTTGATACCCACCAGCGCTGCTTTTGCTTCTTCGGAATTGGGAAAAATTTCCACCACTTTTTTGTAATTGCCCAATGATGCTGTGTAGTTGCTTTGGTTGTAATAGATCAAGCCCAGTTGCAGATAGGCTTTTGACGTGAAGCTGCTTTGTGGAAATTCATTGGTTAACTGGTTGTAAATCCTGATTGCTTCAGGTGTATTACCAGTTCTGTCGTGGGTTCTGGCTGTTTCAAATAAGGCATCATCAATGAATGAGGACCTGGGGTAGCTTTGATACAAGTTGTTTAAAGTGACAATTTTTTCATTGTGCTGGTGAGCCAAGCCCTGGCAAATGGCCTGTTGGAAAAGGGCATAATCGGGGTCATAGCTGTTCAGTCCGGCTGCAATATGGTAATAGTTGATGGCTTCGGCATACTCCCGGTTCAGGTAATAATAATCACCCACGCGGTTTGCAGCATCGGCCTTCATTTTTTGATCAATATTCTTCTGATTCAAAAATTTGCGAAACCATTCGGTCGCTTCATTGTAAAGTTGCTGATTAAAATAGCAGTAAGCTATGTTGTAATAAGCAAGCTGGAACTCTGGTAAAGAATAAGCTCCGGGTGTGGACTGAAATTTTTCAAATAGGGCAGAAGCTTGCTGGAATTTCCTGAGACGATAGTAAGTGTCGGCACTCCAATAAAGTGCCTGAGCCTGGTATATCCTGTTGTACCTGGCATTATCGAGTGAAAGTTGAAAAGCTTCCAGTGCCTGGTTGTATTGCCCGTCGTTCAATAGTTCCAGACCTCTAAAATAGGTTAACCTTTGATAGGCTTCTTTGACCGCTGAAGACTGGTTCTTGATTTTGTTGATAGAGTTAATCGCATCGCGGTAATTGCGGGTGGTCATATACACTTTTACCAAATAATCGAAGGCTGCATCGTTGCGCTCCGAATCGGGGTATTTGGCAATGTATTGGTCAAATGCCTTGATGGTTTCGTTAAAGGGAGAGTAAGAGAGCTCGTAAGTTAGTTTAGCGTAATTGAATAAGGCATCCTCTTCAATTGTGGGATCGAAACTGTATTTTGAGGCTTCTTCGAACGCTGCCCTGGCTTTGTTTTTGTTGTTCTGTTGCAGGTGACAATCGGCCAGATGGTAAAAAGCGTTTTGGGCAAGCTGGTCTTTTCTAAAAGTAGCCTTTTCAAAAGCTGTAATGGCATTACCAAAATCTTTCATTTGGTAATAACAATAGCCTAAACGGTAATAATCTTCAGGAGTTTTCTTCCCGTTGACACCCTTGAATGTTTCGAGATATTTAACAGCGCTGATGTACTGACCTGTTTCATAAAAAGCATCACCTACAATCTTCAGCAGTTCATTTTTCTGCTCAGCAGGAGCTCCTCCAATCAGCTTTTCACCGTACTCGATGACCTTTTCGTATTTTTCCTGAATGTAATAAATCTGGGTTGTATAATATTTGATAAAACCTGCAAATTCACGATTGTTTTCGAGCTTGGAAAACTCATCAAGTGCCGTTTCATAATTGCCTTCGAGGTAATTGATGTAACCCCAGTAATAAGTGGCCGAAGGGGCATAAATCGATGAGCTACGACGCACTTCGAAGAACGATTGGGAAGCCTCTTTCAGGTTGCCAGCTTCGAAATGACTGTAACCTTTGAAAAAGGCATAATCATCCTTGTCGGCTTTGTTCAGGTAACGGGGATCAACATTTTGAAAAGTGCGGGCAGCCAGCGGAAACCGTTTGTTGATAAACTGCAGGCGGGCCAGTTCAAACCACAATTGGTTCTCCCATGGACTCCCGTTCGATACCTTCAGGTATTCCGACAAGGTTTGCTCACTGTTGCTTTTCTGCTGTTTTACCAAACAAATCAACCAGTAATAATCAACATCGAAACGGATGGGATCATTTTGGTGAACATGAGCCTGAAGGTCGGCAAACAGGCGTTCAGCAGCTATGTAATTTGCCGATTGATAGAGGGCCTGTGCTTGGTCGTATTGCTTAAGCAATGCTTCTTTTTCTAAAGAAAATGCAGTGAAAGGTGAAAATGTGAATAATAAGAAAATTAAAATTAGGCTTCTATGAATCAATGTGTTGTTTCTCATAATCGATGCGTATAATGATTGGCCAAAAATAGTTATTAAATCCTGAATTGCCGTGGTATCGTTTACCGAGTTCTCAACATTAAACTGTTTATTGTGGTATTGTAGTATTCGCTTTCAATAAAAAAATTTAGCTTTGTGTGCATTAAAAAACGGGTTGAATGGACACGCAATTTGCAATACAGCTGACCAATGCCGATATTTTTCAACGGGAGAATCTGATTCTGAGCAATGTGAATCTGTCCATTGAGAAAGGATCTTTTGTTTACCTGGTGGGAAAAGTGGGCAGTGGAAAATCGAGCTTGATTAAAACATTGAATGCTGAATTGCCGCTTTTCAATGGAACAGGATTGGTGGCCAGCCATACACTTGAAACGCTTAAAAGCAAAGATATTCCCTTTTTAAGAAGAAAGCTGGGGGTGGTTTTTCAGGATTTCAAATTGCTCACCGATCGATCTGTCTATCAAAACCTCCTTTTTGTGTTGAAAGCCACAGGTTGGACTGACCAAAAGACCATTGACCAACGCATCGATGAACAGTTGAATGAAGTAGGCATGGCCCATTTGAAACATAAAATGCCTCATCAGCTTTCAGGTGGTGAACAACAGCGCATCGTAATTGCCCGGGCTTTATTGAACAATCCGGAAATCATCCTGGCTGATGAACCAACCGGTAACCTCGACCCTGATACCTCAGTAGAAATTTTGATGCTTTTTAAGAAAATTCATGAACATCAAAAAACCATTTTGATGGCTACCCACGATAAATTATTGATTGACAAATATCCTACCCGGACATTTATCTGCAAAGATGGCACAATTCATGAATCAGATCAATCAGAAGTTTATCTCAACTTCAGGGAGTTGATCAGTTGAAAACTGATCAATAATATTTTTATTTTCATAAACTATTCACTTTATTTTTTTGTTTATTGCTTTGATACGTGTTTTATAAGTGTAAGAAATAACCAAAAAAGAAATTGAATTATGAAAGTTAGAGCGTTACTATTTGTCGCTGTTTTAGGAATATCCTTTGTTTCGTGCGATGCTATGAAAGATTTAACAGCTATTGAGGTAGAATCTGAGCTGAAAGTTGATATCCCACTTGAAGCTACTGACGATGGTGTTTCTCTTAAATCCCAATCGATCGTTGCCTTTGGGGATTTTAAAGGAGAAGCCGAAATTGATTTGGCCACAAACGAAGATGTCAAAGATTATGTTGATAACCTCAGGAGTATACAAGCTACTGATGTTCTGTTAACCTTAACCGGTCTAACGGGTGACCAGAAAATTGAAACCATAACCATTACAGCAAAAGCAGCCGATTTATCGGAAACTTTTACGGCTACTAATATTATTCCAACTTCGGTAGAACAATCAATGGCCAGTTTTATAACCCTGATCGATAACTGGGATATCACTGAAAATACACTTGTGACATTTACTGTTACAGGGAAGGCCAACTTTCATGTAACCAATGCTGTGAAAGCAAAAATTAAAGTGCCATCGAAGGTGAGAGTTTCACCCTTATAAAAATTGAACACTGCGACAATACAAAAAGGTTATTTCTGAAAAGAAATGACCTTTTTTTTAAAGCACCATACGGGCAAAAGGTACAGCATCGTGACCGGCAAACTCATTGTTCAGGTATTTATAGTATCCGGTAATAGCAATCATGGCTGCATTATCGGTGGTATACCGGAATTCAGGAATAAACAAATTCCATTCTCTCTTGTCTGCTTCGTTTCGGAGCGCTTCGCGCAGGCCTGAATTGGCTGACACACCGCCCGCAATGGTAATCTCTCTGATGCCTGTTTCCTTTGCTGCCCTGATGAGTTTCCCCAAAAGAATGTCAATGATGGTTTTTTGCAGCGAAGCACACAAGTCAGCTTTATTTTCAACGATATAGTTTTCATTTTTGCGGACTTCGTCACGGATATGATATAAGAAGCTGGTTTTTAAGCCGCTGAAGCTATAGTTCAATCCTTCGATTTT
>JAFGVJ010000154.1 GCA_016938055.1 Prolixibacteraceae bacterium | reverse complement strand
TTTTTTTTATTTAAAAACTGCACCCTGATCATGGACTCCCATCACCGAGCGTCCTGACGGATCGGCGTTGTTCCTGAACGATTCGTCCCAGGCCAATGCTTCCGCAGTACTGCATGCAATGGAGGGCACGGAAGGAACGCAAGCCGCAGCCTGTGTGCTGGGGAAATGTTCACTGAAAATAGATCGGTACAGGTACTCTTCTTTCGACATGGGGGGATTCACCGGGAAACGATATTGCGAATTAGCCATCATTTCGTCGCTCACCTGTTCTTTGGCAATTTGTTTTAAAGTATCGATCCAGCCATATCCAACACCATCGGAGAATTGCTCTTTTTGGCGCCAGGCAATACTTTCAGGCAGAACATCTTCGAAGGCTTTGCGCAGGATCCATTTTTCCATTTTCCCGTTGCTCCCCGACATTTTATCTTTTGGATTGATGCGCATGGCTACATCCATAAACTCTTTATCGAGAAAAGGAACACGTCCTTCAACACCCCAGGCTGCCAAGGTTTTGTTGGCCCTTAAGCAGTCATATAAATTCAGTTTGTTCACCTTCCGCAACGATTCCTTGTGGAATTCCTCGGCATTGGGGGCTTTGTGAAAATACAGATAGCCTCCAAAAATTTCGTCGGCTCCTTCTCCCGAAAGCACCATTTTAATGCCCATGGATTTGATCACGCGGGCCAGCAGGTACATGGGGGTTGAAGCCCTGATGGTGGTTACATCGTAGGTTTCAATGTGGTAAATAACATCGCGGATGGCATCCAGTCCTTCCTGAATGGTATAATGTACCTCGTGGTGAATAGTGCCTATGTGATTGGCTACCAGTCGGGCGGCTTTCAAATCGGGGGAACCCTCGAGCCCGATAGCAAAAGAGTGCAATTGAGGCCACCAGGCATCTTCTTCATCTTCATCTTCGATGCGCTTGGAAGAATAACGCTTGGCCAGGGCCGAAGTGATGGAAGAATCGAGCCCTCCCGACAGCAATACCCCGTAAGGAACATCGGACATGAGTTGGCGGTGGACCGAAGCTTCCATAGCCTGTTTGAGCTCTTCAATGCTGGAGGTATTGTCCTTGATGTTTTCGAAGTCCATCCAGTCGCGATTCCACCAACGTTTGATCATGCCGTCTTTGCTGTAAAGGTAACTGGCAGGTGGAAATTCTTCTATTTTTGTACAAAAGCCTTCGAGCGCTTTCAGCTCTGAAGCCACATAGAAATTTCCAAACTGATCCCATCCCATGTAAAGTGGAATGATGCCAATGTGGTCGCGGGCAATCAGATAGGCATCTTCGGTTTCGTCGTAGAGGCAAAAGGCAAAGATACCGTTCAGGTCGTCGAGAAACTTTTCCTTTTTATCCTGGTACAATGCTAAAATCACCTCACAATCGGAACCGGTCTGGTAGGCATAGCGGTCCTGGGTTTGTTTCCTGATTTCACGATGGTTGTAGATCTCGCCGTTCACCCCAAGAATCAGGTTTCGTTCCTGGTTATACAAGGGCTGTTTGCCCGAAACCGGGTCAACAATCGATAAACGTTCGTGAGCAATGATCGCCTTCTTTCCACAATAAATTCCCGACCAGTCGGGACCACGGTGCCTGATTTTCTGCGATTGCTTCAATACTTGTTGCCGGAGGCTGGCCGAATCGACCTTCAGGTCAAAAACACCTACAATACCACACATACTCTTTTATTTTAATTGAAATGACTTGAATCGTTGAATTTTGTGCAATTATAAGCAAAAAGACATTAAATACAAGATGAAAGCTGACAATGATCCATGGAAAATGATAAAAATTAACCAAAAATCTATATTTAGGATTGATTTTTGTAAAAACCATTCATGCTAAATACTTGTGCCATCATTTTTAATTGTTACCACATGATTAAAGCAAAAGCTGCCTTTTGGGCAGCCTTTGTTTTGATATTGAATCACCAGAATGATGGATTCAAACAGTAGCACGTGATGTATTTCAGACCGTTTGTTCGATGTTCCAGACAAATGCCCTGATACCTATCTCAGTGTTTACTGCGTTCAGCTTTTTAATTTTTTCCAGCAAGATTTCTACTTTTTCATCTTCCACAATGGTGAGCAGGGCATTGTTAATTTCGGGCCAGGTGTGGGTACCCAGGTGTGGGTTACCATCAATTGATCCTCTCCCATAAGTATCGGTCCATTGGGTATAGCCCCTGATTTCCAAACGATCCAGCATGTATTCTACCCGTTCGGTAAAGGCTTGATTGTATGCGATAAAAACTGATTTCATATGATAATCATTAAGTCATTAAGTAAATAAGTCATTGAATCAATTAGTTGTCCATGAAGACAAACTTTTTGCGTATCTCACGGGTACGATCGCGTTCACCTTTTTTCGCAATCACTGCATAAATCACCGGAACCACAATCATGGTGACCAATGTTGAGAAAATCAATCCTCCAATGACGGCAATACCCATGGGGCTCCAGATTTCAGAACCCTCACCTTTGCTGAGTGCCATAGGCAACATCCCCAGCATGGTTGTGAGTGCTGTCATCAGCACGGGACGTAAGCGGGATTTACCCGACTCAATAATGGCATGGTTCAGTTCGAAGCCACGATCACGCATCAGGTTGATAAAGTCAACCAGTACAATACCGTTTTTCACCACAATACCCACCAGCAATACAGCGCCAAGTGCTGCAATGATACTCAGATTGGTGTTGGTAATGAACAGGGTGAGAATCACACCGGGAATGATGAAAAGTATGGATGACATGATGATCAGTGGCATTTTAAACGATTCAAACTGGCTGGCCATCACAATGAAAACCAAAAGGATGGAAAGCAGTGCCAATAACCCGATGTCCTGAAAGGAATCTGCCATGTCTTCATAAGATCCACCCACTTCAACATACATCCCCTGCGGGGCGTCAATGGCTCCAATTTTTGTCTGGATTTCAGTAGCCAATTGGCCCAGGGAAATTTTATAGGGCACTGCCGAAACGGTTACATATCGTTGTTTCCGTTTGCGTTCAATGGTGGGCGGGGTCATGGTTTCAATCACCGATCCCAGCTCTTTCAACCTCACCATGTTGCCGGTTGGGGTCACAATGGCAATGTTCTCCAAATCGGTAATGGAGTTACGGTAATCTTTGTTAAACCGAACCAGCACGTTGTATTCATCGCCTGTTTCCCTGAACCGGGTAGCAATTAAACCATCCACCCGGTTTTTGATCATGGTTGAAACCTGCACAGTGGATAAACCGTGGAGGGCCAGCTTTTCACGATCGAGTTGAACAGTGAGTTCGGGCTTAAAATTTTCGCGGCTTAACTGCACTTCCCTGGCCCCGGGGATGGTTTGAATAATGTCCTGCAACTGTTTGGCATACACTGTTGTTTGTTCCAGATCGTATCCATATACCGTTACTTCAACATTTTGTGCACCACCCATGCCGCCACCCATTCCATTGTCGGTAACAACAGAGTAGTTGGCAATTTCGGGATAAGTGTCGAGGTGCAAACGCAGAACTTCTGCCAGTTCCCAAACCGATCGTTCTCTTTCGCCGGGTTTGACCAATGCCATGGTATACACGATGATGTTGGACCCCGATGTTTGAAAAATTGAATTGATGCCTCCCCGGTCGTCCGATCCTGTTGTAACAGAATTGAGTTTTACTTCGGGTAACTCGGCAGCCACAAAAGCTTCAACCTGGCGGGCAATATTGGTCGATTCCTCAAAGCGGGTGCCGGTTTGTAATTCTATGGTGGTAGAAATCTGACTGGAGTCCGATTCCGGAATAAACTCGCTTCCAATTCCACCGGCCAAGAAAAATGACCCGAAGAAAATGGCTGTAGCACTTAGCATTACAATGACTTTGTGCCTTAGCGCCCAGGCAATGGATCTGCCGTAAAACTGATCGAGGGAATTCAATACCGGTAGCACCGTTGCATCCCACGAGAAACGCGAAGGCTTTTTCTTTCTGACTTTCAGTCGCATCATTACGGAACTCATCATTGGTGTTAACGTGATGGCAGCCAGTGTTGAGGTAACTACAGTAATGGTCACTACCCAGCCCAATTGCTTGAACAGGATACCGGTCATTCCTGAGACCATGGTAAGCGGAAGGAATACCGCTACCACCGTAAGTGTTGTTACAATAACTGCCAGCCATACTTCGTTGGTGGCATAGATGGCAGCTTCGCGCGGACTGCTTCCACGATCGATGTGTTTCGAAATGTTTTCAAGTACCACAATGGCATCGTCCACCACCATCCCGATGGCAATGGATAAGGACGAAAGGGAGATTATGTTGATGGAGTTGCCGGTCAAGTTCAGGTAAATGAAAGCCACAATCAACGATATGGGAATGGTCAGGATGATGATGAAGGTAGCCCGCCAGCGTCCCAAAAAGAGGTAAACAATCAACACCACAAACAAGAAGGCATACATCAGTGTTTCGGCCAGGTTGTTGATGGAATTGCTGATGAATTCAGACGAGTCGAAAATGGTATTGATCTGGATATCAGCCGGAAGTGTTTTTTTGATTTTCTCCAGCTCTTGCTTTACCTCACGGGCAATTTTCACGGTATTTCCACCCGATTGTTTCATTACAAACATCCGGGCGCCAATCTGGCCATTGATCATCTCCTCGATGTCGGCTTCACGTGTACCGTCTTTTACAACAGCAACATCGCGCAAATAAATGGGTACGCCATTGTAGTTTCCAACCACAATGTTATCCAGTTCGTAACTGTTCTTAAATTCACCCTGAATGCGCAAGGGATATTGTAATTTGCCCATTTTAACAGTACCGCTGGGCATGTTCAGGTTTTCAAGCATCAGGGCATTCCCGATTTGTTCGATGGTCAGATTGCGTGATTCGAGGATGGCCGGGTCAATTTCAACCAGGATTTCCCTGACCGGTGCACCGGAAATTCCAACATTCCCAATGCCATCGATCTTGTTCAGCGGGTTCACTACTTTCTCATCCACAATTTTATCCAAACCTTCGAGGCTTTCTTTGGCCGAGATGGAATAGAAAAGGATGGGCATCATGCTCGAGTTGAACTTGTAGATGGCCGGGTCTTCCGCATCTTCGGGAAGGAAGTTCTTCACAAAGCTGATCGCATCACGAAGGTCATTCGAGGCTTCGTCGAGGTTGGTTCCCCATTCAAATTCGATAAATACCAGTGAAATATTGTCGCGCGAGATGGAAGTCACTTCCTTAATATTGCTCACCGACGACACGGCGTCTTCGATGGTTTTAGAGATGTTGGTTTCGATGTCGGCTGCATTGGCCCCTCCATATTGTGTCAGTACGGTAATGGTGGGCAATTCCAGTTCGGGATACAAGTCGACCGGTAATTTGGTCAACGAGTATAGCCCGAAGATCATTACCCCCACGAAAATCAACATGGTGGTAATGGGTTTTTTTACGGCATTTCTGTATATACTCATTGTTGAATGTGCTTTAGATTATTGGACCACTTTCACTTTGTTGTTGTTGTTCAGCACGGCCTGGCCTGCAACAACGAGCATGTCGCCGGGTTGGATTTCATCGGAAATGAGTTCCAGCTTGTCGTTGAAACGTTCCCCAATGTTGACGTTCACTCTTCGGGCAACTCCATTTTTTTCGATGAAAATGTAGCGATTGTTGGTTCCTTCCTGCTGCAATACAGCAATGGCGGGGACAACTAAGGCTTCAGTTTTTCCAAGTTCAAGGTGAATGCGGCCAAACATTCCGGGGCGCAATTTGAGGCCGGGGTTGTTGAAGGCTACTTCCACTTTAAAGGAACGTGAAAGCGGATCAATGGTCGGATATACATTGTAAACAGTGCCCAAAAAGATTTCGCCCGGGAACACATCACTGGTCATTTCAACCCTGGTTTTACTCGAAAGCAGGTTGAAATAACTTTCAGAAACATTTACAACAGCTTTTACTTTGCTGATTTGTTGTAAGGTAACAATCGCTGCTTTGCCAGCCTGGGTATTAGGAGCACCTGAATAATTTTCCCCGTCTTCGAAATACTTTGCAGTAATCACCCCGTCAAAAGGAGCCAGAACCACTGTGTTTTCTTCCAGAAACTTCACATTGCTTTTCAGCACTTCGAGTTGAGTTTTGAGCTGGTCAAATTGTTGTTCGGGAATGCTTCCGGTTTCTTTCAATGTTTTCATACGTTCGAAATCTTTTTGCAAGCTTTCCAGCTGTATGCGAGCCTGAACCAGCTGGGTCTGGTCCATTTGCACCAGTTTTTTTCCTTTGTTGACGCGGTCACCCACTTCAACATAAATTTTGATGATTTTTCCGGGCGCAGCAGGTGCCAGGAAAACCTCTTCGAAGGGAACAATATTGGAGGTAAAATTGATGCCTTTCGAAATGGTGTCTAAAGTAAGCGCCTGAGTTTTTACCAGAATCACCTTTTCAACCGACGAATCACTGACATCCAGGCTTTGGATTTTCTGTTCCAGTTTGGCAATTTGCAGTTTGTAATTGTCAACCTTTTTCTGATTGCTTTCAGGGGTCGACGGCTGGCTGCATGAAGCCACCACCAGCGCGATGATTGAAATAACGAAAATTCTTTTCATTGTATGTTTTGTTTATGTTTTTTTAAAGTTGATTAAACAGTTTATTGAGGGCAACTTTTGCCTGTAAAAGCGAAAGGGTGGCCTGAATGAAGTTCGATTCAGCTTGAATGTAATTGTTGTTGGACTGGGTAAGGTCGAGGCTCGAGGCCATGCCTTGTTCGTACTTATTCTGAATGTTTTCATAGACCCTTCGCGCCACGATCACATTTTCTTTTTGCGATTCATAATTTTCAACAGCCGTATTCAGGTCGAGTACCAATTGCTTGTGCTGAATCTGTAACTGGTCTTCCACCATCGATTTGCTGAGCAGTGCCTTGTCGTGTTCAATCCGGGCCTGGGCCAGTTTGTGGTTCCGGCTACCGCTGGAGAAAACGGGTACACTCATGGTGATACCAGCCATGTTGTTCGGGGTCATATCAAATCCGGTGGTGAGCAACTTCTGGTTATAGGCATAAAATCCGGTAATGGTAGGAGCATAGGTCCATTTCTGCATATCAATCATTTTTTCCGATATTTTCTCCTGGGTTTGGAGCAGTTGCCAGGTGGAATTACTGGTCATGTCAAAGGCTCCGGGCAGGCTCATGGGATTGATGCCGGCCATCACGGATTCAAGGTTTTGGCTGAGTTCCAGCTGCGTTTGATGATCTATTCCCAGTTGAAATTTCAACATGCTATGAATCATTTGCTGGCCCCTTTCCATGGAACGCAGGGTATTTTCAAGCATGGTGACCTGAATGCTCAACTGGTCAACATCGGTTTGTTCAGCCAAACCTGCCGTGTACATGTTTTGGGTGTGGCCCTTGATGGTGTTCAGGTTGTCGATGGTTTTCCTGAAAGTTTCGATGGTCTGCTCCGTAATGAGTGCCATGATGTAACTGTTGGTCACAGCTTCTTTAATGTCCAGAATGGAGTTCTCGAGCCCTTTGGCGGCAATTTCCTTACCCAGTTTGGCTACCTGTATACCAGCCCAATATTGACCACTAAACAAAAGTTGACCAATTTGAAGTTTTGCTGTTGAAGCATCGGTCATTTTGATGGTGTTGGGTGGCATCATGCTTTGCAGCTCAGCCTGAAAGGCTTGCATGGCTCCAAAAACATAGAAATCTTGCTGGGTAACAGGATCGATTACCCCGGGGATTCCCTGGTAGTTGTTCATGGTGTTGTTCATGGCAGTATTGAGCTGCTCGTTTGTGAAAGAGGTTTCGCTTCCCCCAAAGTTGAATTCCATTTCGTATCCGAAATAAGTCATCCAGTCGACCGACGCATCGACCTGTGGCAGCCCCTGGGTAACGGTTTCTTTCAACTTGCGTTCCGAAAGATCAATGTTGAGCCGGGCGTCTTTGAGTGTCTTGTTGTGCTCAATGGCATAATCCTGGGCCTCGGTGAGCGTGAAACGCAGGGTTTCCTGGGCTGAGACCATTTGTCCCAACAGGAGAATAAGTGTCATTGTAATGGTAATGTGCTTCATTGCTATAGAATTGTTTAAAACTTTTTTGTTATTCCTGGTTTTCTATTTTTTCTAAAAATCCTTTGATCAGTTCCTGCCCTTTATCGGTGCAAATCCCTCTTAAATAAGGTAGATGGACCGATATCCAGATGGTCTGGTGCGGAATATTTCTTTCCTCACTCATTTTATGGAAAAACTCCATGCTATGGTGAATGAACAGGTTGGCCACTTCAATATCGATTTCTTTACGAAAATTCCCTTCGTTAATTCCTCTTTTAAGAATGGTGTAGGTAATCTCATAATTTCTGATCTGATCACCACCCATGACTTTTTCGAATACTTCGGGGTGATATTTTTTGATGTCGCTGAAAAAACAGGGATTCACACCTTTCACGGCTTCCTGATTGTATTCCCCAAATTTGAAAAGAGCATCAATCACATTCTGAGAGCCTTTGATGATTTCCAATACTCTTTTCTTATAAAGCATGATGGCTTCAGTCAGGAAATTTGAAAGCAGATCGTTCTTGTCTTTGAAATTTTCATAAATGGTACGTTTGGAGATGCCCAGGGTTTGAGCAATCATATCCATGGTAACCTGCCGGGTACCATGTTCCAGAAACAATTTGCCAGCGCCATCCAGTATTTTTTCGCGTATATCCATTCGTGCTTTAATTGAATCGCAAAAATAGAAAACTTTATTTACTTAAATAGTTTTCAATATGAAATTACTATTAAGGAATTGTTTCTACCGGTGAATGGCCTTTTTTTACAGATAAAATGATGAAGCTTTGCAGCTCTTTTCAGTTTCATTAATTTTGCACTTCATTTAAAATTGAAGCAATGGCTCAGAAACCTTCTATACCCAAGGGAACCCGTGATTTTTTTCCGGCAGTAATGGCTCGCAGGAATTACCTCTTCGATACCATTAAAAGTGTATTTCAGTTGTATGGCTATCAGCCCATAGAAACACCTGCCATGGAGAATTTGTCTACCTTATTGGGAAAATATGGCGAAGAAGGTGATAAACTGCTGTTTAAAGTGCTGAATTCAGGTGATTTTCTGAGCAATGTGCCTGGCAATGTATTGGTGGATGTTGACCCGGGCAAGGTTGGTGCTTACCTGTCAGAAAAAGGTTTGCGTTACGACCTTACGGTACCCTTTGCCCGTTTTGTGGTTCAGAACCGGAACGAGCTGGTTTTTCCATTCAAGCGCTACCAGGTTCAACCCGTATGGCGTGCCGATCGGCCACAAAAAGGGCGTTATCGCGAGTTCTACCAGTGCGATGTGGATGTGATTGGCAGTGATTCGCTGCTAAATGAAGTAGAATTGGTGCAGATTGTCGACGAGGTATACCGTCGGTTAAATTTGAGTGTTACCCTGAAAATCAATAACCGCAAAATCTTGTCGGGCATTGCCGAAACCATTGGGGAAGCTGATCGGATAGTGGACATCACGGTGGCCATCGATAAGCTTGAAAAGATAGGAAATCAGAAGGTGAACGAAGAACTGGCGGCAAAGGGAGTTTCTCCAGAAGCCATTGATAAATTGCAACCCATTCTGGCATTGAACGGAAATAATTTTGAGAAACTCGAACAATTGGAAAAGGTGATTGGAGGCAGTTTGAGTGGCAGGCAGGGGATTGAGGAAATGCATACCATTTTTAAGCTCCTCGGAACCTTGAATCTGGCTTTAAAGGTTGAGCTGGACCTGACCCTTGCCCGGGGGCTGAATTATTACACGGGTGCAATTTTTGAGGTAAAGGCCAACGACGTGGAAATGGGCAGTATTACCGGAGGTGGCCGATACGACGACCTGACCGGAATATTCGGAATGCCCGATGTTTCAGGGGTTGGCATTTCGTTTGGTGCTGACCGCATTTATGATGTAATGCTGCAATTGAACCTTTTCCCTGAGGAAACGTTGACGGCGTCTAAAGTTTTCTTTGTGAATTTTGGAGAACAGGAGACCCTTTACTTGCTGCCCGTGCTAACATTGTTGAGAGCAAATGGTGTAGCATGTGAACTTTATCCCGAAGCTGCAAAAATGAACAAGCAAATGACCTATGCCAACCGGAAAAACATACCCTTTGTGGTGTTGGCGGGAGAAAGTGAAATGGCCAGCGGGAAACTAACTTTGAAAAACATGGGAACGGGAACTCAAAGTCTGGTCACCAGCAATGAGTTGTTGTCCATGTTAAAAGGGGGAGCATAAAAAAGGCTGCCAAATTTTCATTTGGCAACCTTCATTCAAAGCGTCTGTTATTAACTACTATTAATTATTTCCCGGTCCTTTTTCGCGGTATTTTTTCAGTAAAGAGCCCCTGAAATTCACTTCAGCGATGTACAGCAATACCACTTTACGCGGGGAAAGTATCTTCAGGAATTTGTCGTTGTATTCCAGGTTCAGTTCACCATCGCGTTTAGGAAATGCAGCCAGTTGTTTGGATAGCTCAATGTATTCTTTATCGCTCATTTCCTTAAGATTTTCTTTAAGTTGCTGCTCCAATTGATGGCGATCCTGCATCAGTTCCCACTTTTTCTTCTCAAATTCGTTGTATACCGGCCAAAATTTTTCAGCTTCGGCCGGGGTGAGACTAATGGCTTCGGTGATAAAAGCAATTTTCTCAGCCTTGAATTTATCAAAATCGAAATTTCCATGTTTTTGATCCATTGGGAATGCCCAAAGAGTGATGAACAAAGCGCCTATGGCAAAGATTAATTTCTTATTCATGATTATTCATTTTTTATGTGCAGTAAATCATAATCCGACATAGATGCCAGTAATACGGTTTCAATGCTGGTTTCATCATAATCATCAACCGAATTATCTTCGGTGAATAAACCGATAAAAACATCGTCGGTAAAATAATAGTTCAGCAAATCATGCTCCAGTTCGTTCATGGTATTTTTTGTCAACGATGGGCTTAAGCTTTTTACCGGATAATAAACCAGCATGAAAATTATCGCAAAACTGGCAGCCAATGCCAGAGCCGGACGAAGATAACGTAACACCATGACCCGAGCTGTTGGAGGATGCTGTACTTCCGCTTCTAAGGCAAGACGACCCATCATCCTTTCATGAAAAGTTTCAAAATATCCTTCAGGTGTTTTGAAAGGATGTTCCTTTTCCGAAAGTTTTGTGTTATGGTAATGTTCTTTTTTCATCATCGCGTTAATTCGACTTGTAAAAGGTGCAAAGGTTTAAATTTTCAATAAAGTTCTTCTTTTTTTAAGTATTCTTCAATCTTTTTGACTGCATGATGGTATGAGGCTTTTAATGCTCCAACCGAAGTGCCTAACACCCCGGCCATGTCGTTGTACTTCATTTCATCAAAGTATTTCATGTTGAATACCATGCGTTGTTTATCGGGCAATGTCAGAATGGCCTTTTGTAACCTGAGCTGAATGTCGGTTCCATCGATGTATGGATCGCTTGTCAATTGCTCGCTTAGAAAGTCGTTGTCCATTGACCCGGTATATTGGGCGCGGCGTTTTTGCTGTGACAGGAAGGTCAGTGTTTCGTTGGTGGCAATGCGGAAAACCCAGGTGTAAAGGCCTGATTCCTCGCGAAAGGAATCAATGTTGTTCCAGATTTTAATGAAAACATTCTGGAGAATGTCGTCGGCATCGTCGTGGCTAATGACCATCTTCCTGATATGCCAATAGATGCGCTGCTGATAGCTTTCTACCAGATCCCTGAAGGCATCACTTTTACTTGAAGGATTTTTAAGTCGCTGAATAAGATCGTCTTTTGGCATACCTTTTTTACATCAATCTTCAGACTAATAAAAAATCCAAAGGTTTGAATCATGATGGCACAAAATTAGCAATAAATTGATGTTAAATGACCAGCCTGGATTTCATTAACCATCTGTTTTTGCGGATCACGCCAAGGTGCCGCATAACATTTTTGTTTGTTTTCCGTTGGATATTTGTCGGGTATTTCGGGAAGTATGCAGCAATTTTTTACTTTCGTAAGCTGAAATCAACCTGTAAAAATTGTTGAATGAAAATATTGGGTATTCTGTTGATCTTGTTTTGTATGCTTACTGTTTCGGCCCAACAACAGGAACAAGCAGTTTTAGTCACCATAGAGGGAAAGACTTACCAGCTGCATGAAGTAAAGCAAGGGGAAACCCTCTTTTCGATCTGTAAAAAGTACCAGATTGAACAAAAAGAATTGGTGGCGGCTAACCCGCAGTTAATCAATGGGCTGAAGCATGGCAGTGAACTCCGCATCCCTCTTGCTTTGAAGCAGTATACTCCCGATCCGCTAGTGTTTGCCGCCGTCGATTCCAATGAAAACAGCACCTTCTTTTTTCATACGGTGGAACAGGGCGATACTTTTTATGCTTACAAAAGGCGTTTTGGCGTTTCGAAAGAAGCATTGTTAAAGTACAATCCCCAATTGAGTGATGGTTTAAAGGTGGGGCTACAGATCAAAGTCCCGGCAGAAGTTCTTCCTGCACCAAAAGTAGTATCGTTCAATTCAGGAGCATTGCGTTCACATGAGGTAAAGAAAGGGGAAACCTTGTACAGTATATCACGCAAATACGGGGTTGGTATTTTGGAAATCAAGGATATTAATCCAGAGCTTAAATATCGTGGACTGATTAACGGCGAAAACATCAGTATTCCAGATCCTGAAAATCAACAAGTGAAGAAGGGGCAAAAGTCTGTGGATGTTCAAGTTATTGCGCCAGTGGTCAGCCAGGAAAGCCCTCAAAAAAATACAGCCTTATCGGAGCTTCCTCCTTTTCAAAGTCCCTCTTCCGGATGTAAGCCACTGGTTCCCGGTACAAAGGTCGAACCTTTGAGGGTGGCGATGTTCCTGCCCTTGTTTTTCGACCGAAATCGGTACATGAACCTGCAGGAAATTGATGAACAAGAAATCAGCTACCTTCAGGCGCTAAAAAGTAAAGATCCGCTGATCCTGAAAAAATATTTCAGGGTGGTTTATGACCCTGTGAGCAAAACCCGTGATACCCTTTTGCTTGATTCTTTGGCAGCTCCTCACAGTCGTTCACTTTACCCGGCAACCCGTTCGATCCTTAGTTTTTACGAAGGGGTTCTCCTTGCCCTTGATTCCCTCGAAAGGAGTGGAGTGAAAGTAAGGCTCGACTTGTACGATACCCAAAACAAGCAGGAAAAGATTGCTACTATTTTGAATCAGCATGACTTCATCGAGACCGATCTGATTATCGGACCTGTTGATTTGGAGCTTCAGTCCATCGTTTCGGCTTTTTCGGCCAAGAACCGAATTCCCATGGTTTCGCCTTTTTTCAACAGCGATGTGTTACTTGAAAGTAACCCGTACTTCATTCAGGTGAATCCTACCAAAGAATACCTCATGCGGAAAACTTCCGATTTCATTGGAGATGCCTACTACAATAAAAATTTTGTGATTCTTACCTTGGGAAGTTATACTCAATTGAAAGAATTTGACCTTGTGAGGATGGTCAGGGATAAATTTTTCAGAAACGGGATCTATCACAACCTTGATAACATCCTTTTTACCCAGGTTGATTTTACCGAAGGAGGAACCATGGGCTACTGGCAAGTGAAAAAAACCTTGCGCAGCGATATGGAAAATGTAATTTTTATACCGGCTACTGATAAGCGCGACGAAAGAGAAGCCCTTTTGAGCCGGGCTATCAACAGTTTAAATGTGTTGGCCGAAGAATTTGACATTACCCTGATAGGTGTGAGTGATTACCCAAGGTTTAAGAGTATCAATACCGAATACTTCCATCGTTTGAAACTTCATTACCTCACGCCCAACTATGTTGATTACGACGATGATGCAGTGAACAGGTTCATAGGGAAATACCGTCAGCATTTCAATGCCGAACCCGACATGCTCAGTTTCAGGGGATATGATTTGATGATGTATTTTGCCAGTGCCCATGCACGCTATGGGAAACACAGCCTGCATTGTCTGGGAGCCTTTCAATTTCCCTTGCTGCAAAGTGATTATAATTTCCAAAAAGTCAGCGAATTGGGTGGTTATATGAACCATACTTTGTACATTGTTCAATACACCAACGACTACCGTATAAAAGTAAAGGATACCATCACTGAAGGACGGATGCCCTGAAAACGA
>JAFGVJ010000153.1 GCA_016938055.1 Prolixibacteraceae bacterium | reverse complement strand
TACTCATCTTTCTAAAATTTTGCCTCTCAAATATCGGTTTTTCTGACCAGATTTTACTTGCTGGTAAAATTAGAAATTAATTATCCGTAAAAGAGAACACAGGGGCAATGATGAAAAAATTTAACAAACTATTTGACAAACAATAAAATATATTATCTTAGGTTAAACTTATGATGAAAATGATGGGAAAGATTATGAAACATCAAAAATTTATACAAATAATCATTGTAGCTTGCTCATTGATATCTTTTTTGAACGTTGAGGCACAGGATGTTGTATTGCCAGCAGGAGGTGATATTTTAGGGGCTGAAGGTAGCATTAGTTTTTCAATCGGGCAGATAGATTACACCACAAGAACAAACAATCAGGGCTCTGTTTCAGAAGGAATACAGCAAGCATTTGAAATTTTTTTGATGGATAGTACTAACGGGGCCGATAAAATTGATAACATTCAACTGTTGGCAGCTGTATTTCCTAATCCTGCAGATCATTCTCTGACATTACAGATACATGAAAACGATTATTCCAATTGGAATCTGTTCTTGTATGATGTTGACGGGAGGCTGTTATTTCAGAAAGCAATAGTTGAAAGTGAAACCAATATCAATATGAGTATGTTAAAACCTGCAGCTTACATCATCAAGGTAATGAATAGAAGTGATCAGGTTAAGACCTTTAAAATCATTAAAAAATAAAATTGAAATGAGATCAACCTTCTTAACCTTAACCGTTTTGGCAATTGTGATGAACCTTTTTGCGCAAAGTCCGCAAAAAATGAGCTATCAGGCAGTTGTGCGCAACAACAACGGGCAATTGGTCACCAACCAAACAGTTCGATTGAGAATTAGCATTCTTCATGGCTCCGTAACCGGTAACGTTGTTTATGCTGAAACCCAGGAATCAGCAACAAACACTAACGGCCTGTTAACATTAGCAATTGGGGGTGGTGAAACCACTGATAGTTTTGAATTGATCAACTGGTCAGAGGGGGAATATTTTATCAAAACTGAAATTGATCCGACAGGGGGTACCGACTATACAATTTCCGGCACAACCCAACTGTTAAGTGTCCCTTATTCCTTTCATTCAACAACTGCCGAAAATGTTCTGGTTGAAAAACAAAGCTTGTCGGAAGTTATTGACAACTTGAATTCGGCACACGGTCAAATTAAGGATGTATATGACCCAACTGATATGAAAGATGCTGTCAATAAGGAATATGTGACTTTTAGTATTTCCAAAACCGGTGATACCCTTATGATGGGGAATGAACAATCGTTTATCGTTCCGGGTATTAGTCTGGCAAATGTGAAGGCTCCAAAGGTCACAACATTGAATGCCGTTAATATTTCACATACAGCTGCAACTTTTGTTGGTGAAATTGTTGATAACGGATGGAACAACATTACTGATTATGGCTTTGAGTATTCCAATGTTGAAGGGTTTGAGAGTGGTCAGGGTATTAAAGTTCCAATGCAAACGCCAATTACTAAGGGAAAATTTTCTTTAACAATTGATACGCTTCATCAGGATATGATGTACTATTTTAAAGCGTATGCTGCAAATGAAAAGGGAATTTCTTATGGCAATGAACAAGTCGTCAATACATTCCAGGTGCTTTTAGCAACTTCTCCACACTCGGGTAAAATTTCAAGTGTTATTGGAAAAGGTTATAACCTGGCTGGATTGTATGCGAATTCCTTTAGCATCAAATCAACCATTCTGGATTACGATAAAATGAACAAAGATTCATTGATTTTTCTGGACGAGAACCAGATATCAGGTGCCATTTTGTCGGCATCGGGATCAACTTCGTCTGAATACCAAAGTAGTATGAGCAGTTATGCTGAAATCAAAGGTTCTTATGGCTCATTCAGCGGCGAAGTAAATGCCCGTTACGAAGGAACTCAAAAATACAGGGACGATTTTTCTTTCGCCAGTCACACTTCAAAGCAAATTAAGAAAGCATTTCTGATCAATAAAGATATGCTTTACGATTTGACCACAATTTATCCTTACCTCACTGAAAAATTCAAGTCAGAAATCATGACTCTGGATACTGCTGTAATTTGGGAACGTTATGGAACTGATGTGCTACTTGGGGGAATGTGGGGTGGAAGAGCCGATTATAATATGTTCGCGCAAAAGAGGAGCAATTCTGATGGCAAGAAAATTGGTCTCTATGTTTCTGCACGTTACGAATCTGTCTTTTCAAGCGGAAGTGGGAGTGTTCAGGTCGATCAACAATATGCTGAATCTTTTGAATCAAATTCTGTATTCGCTCAAATGAGTTCCAGGGGAGGAAACAATGCACTCATTTCAAACCCCGGTGATTTTAAAACCTGGGCTGCCAGCATCAATGATTCAAACGAAGTTTTTATGGAATTTTACCCGGGAACCGTGATACCCATTTACGAGTTTATTGAAGATCCCGTACGAAAAGCAGAGAGTAAAGCCCAACGTGAAGAGCATTTAAAGAATTTTGTCATTCCGGTAAGTTCAACGAACATACCCTATCCAATCAATCAATCATTCCAATTTATAGGTTTTACAAAACATATAGGGAGTGGTGATAGTGAAATGAATTCTAAATCAGGACGAAATACTTTGATCAACGTGACCGTTTCAGCCAAAAAGAATTCTGCTCATGATATACTCTGTACAATAGTTCTTAACGTGAAGGAAGAACATCCCGATAATACTGAATTTACCGGAACGAAATCATTTTTAATACATTCCGATAATGAAATCAAGGATTTTATTGAAAAGAAATTCTCCACAAATACCATCAAAGTTGAAGGAAGTCAACATCAATTTGTCAGTATTCAAAAATATGTTACTGTTGATTGGATCAAAGATTTGCATGTTCAATTTGATTCAAACAACTCGAATGATCAGGGATCCATTGGCATAAAAGGTAAAATTTATTTTATAGTTGATACACGCTCTCCTTTTGAATAAAATTTGCAGATTGCAGCACAAATAATTCAAAAAGAAAAATCAATGGAAAAAGTTGTCATTTCGTGTTTTCACGATCTTGAAAAACTGGTGGGGCAATCGCTGGGTGTTTCCGGTGATCATCGCATCACCCAGGAACAGATCAACCAGTTTGCCAATGCCACGCTCGATCATCAATGGATTCATACCCAGCCTGAGAGGGCCCAGGCAGAGTCTCCCTTTAAAAGTACCATTGCTCATGGTTACCTCACGTTGTCCTTGTTGCCCTATTTGTGGGATCAGATTGTACAGGTCGAAAACCTGAAACTGATGGTCAACTATGGTATCGAAAGCCTGAAGTTTAATCAGCCTGTATTGGTCGACAGTATCGTTCGTTTGAGGGCGGGCGTAGTTTCGGCAGTCAATTTACGAGGGACCATTAAAGCTCAAATTCATGTCACCCTTGAAATCGAAGGCAGCAAAAAATCAGCCTTCGATGCCGATGTGGTCTTTCTCTATATTTTCAACGAATGATCTCCCGCATAGCCATCCGATGAAGACCTTCTAAAGCGAGAGTCATCCGATGAATATTTTCTAAAAGGCCCTGTATCATTGAAGCAGGCATACTTTTATTGACGGATTCATCGGATGACTTTCACCGTTTAGAGTCATCCGATGAATTCTTTAAAAGTGCATAAAAAACTTGAATCAGGCGATCATTTACTTACCATTCATCGGATGACTAGTAAGATGACAAAAAAACATCAGTGCAGGTTGCTGCTGATAATTTTGAAGAATTCCTCACGGGTGGCTTCACGGTTAAAGGCACCGGTAAAATCGGATGTGGTGGTCACGGAGTGTTGTTTTTGAACTCCCCTCATTTGCATACACAGGTGCTGCGCTTCAATTACCACGGCAACACCCATGGGATGCAAGGTGTTGTGGATGCATTCCTTGATTTGCGTGGTGAGGCGTTCCTGCACCTGCATTCTGCGCGAAAAAGCTTCCACCACCCGGGCAATTTTGCTGAGCCCTGTAATGTAACCATTGGGAATGTAGGCTACATGAGCCTTGCCAATGAAAGGCAACATGTGGTGTTCGCACATCGAGAACAATTCAATGTCCTTCACTACCACCATTTGCCGGTAGTCTTCCTTGAACATGGCCGATTTTAAAATACTTTCAGGATCAATTTCGTAGCCCTGCAATAAAAACTGCATGGCCTTAGCTACCCTGAGCGGTGTTTTTTCAAGTCCTTCGCGGTTGGGATCTTCGCCAACCAGTTCCAATATTTTCTTGTAATGGATCGAAAGTTCATTGGTGGTTTCCAAACTATACTTTTCAATCTTTTGGTAATTACCTTCGTCGTTGTTAATGGTGAATTCCATGTGTGTGTTTTTATTGCAAAATACAACATTTTGTGATTTAACAGGCCTCCGCATGGATAAATCCTGCAGATTCTTCAAGGTAAATGAACAGTCAAAAAATCTGAAGGTTCATCTTCCTTTGCTTATCAATTGAAAATATTTTGGGTAGAAAAGTGTCCGCTTGTTATTGTTTTTAGTTTTTTTGTACATTTAGCTTACGATTTTAAACTATACTAACAAATTTTGCCATGAACGAGGATAGAAACATCCAACCATTGAACATCGACGAACTGGATCAGAAGATATTGCGATTGATTACCAAGAACGCCAGAATTCCTTTTCTTGAAGTTGCCCGTGAATGTGGTGTTTCAGGTGCGGCCATCCACCAGCGGGTACAACGCTTGCTGAACATGGGGGTGGTGATTGGTTCAGAATTTATAGTGAGCCCTGAAAAGCTGGGCTACAATACCCTGGCTTACATGGGGATTCATCTCGAAAAAGCCAGCTTTCACAAAGAAGTGGTTGAGCAGCTCAAACTGATTCCTGAAGTGTTGGAATGCCATTACACCACTGGTCAATACGCCATTTTTGTGAAGATCATGACCAAAACCAACAAACACCTGAAGAAGATCATCGACGAAGAATTTCAGAAAATCGACGGTATTGCACGTACCGAAACCTTCATGTCGCTGGAACAGGAATTTGAACGGCAGGTGCCTATTAAGTAAACCTTGAAACTGGAGTTTGCTAAGTTTTGAATTTGCTTATAAGTTCCTCCAACTGATAGGCCTGAGCTGAAAGCTCCTCGGCACTGGCTGCAAGCGACTCTGCCGATGAAGCATTATCCTGTGAAATATCGTTCAGCTGGTGGATGGAGCTGTTAATTTGATTCACGCCATCTGATTGCTCTTTGCTCGAAGTGGCGATCTCCTGCACCAGGTTGGTGGTTTTTTCTATTTCGGGTATCACCTCAAGCAGCTTATTCTGAGCGTTGGTCGAATCGGTCAGAATGATTTCCGATAATTGATTGATTTCATTGGCCGCTTCTTTACTCCTTTCTGCAAGTTTTCTTACTTCAGCTGCCACAACACTGAATCCTCGTCCGTGTTCTCCGGCTCGGGCTGCTTCAACGGCCGCATTCAGGGCCAGGATGTTGGTTTGAAAAGCAATGTCGGAAATCAGGTGGTTTTTGGTGGTAATTTCCCGAATGCTTTGCGTGGCCTTTAACGAAGCTTTACTCCCTTCCATGATGCCGTCTTTCGAGCTCAGCGCAATTTCTTCAGTTTCTTTTGAATTCGTGGCATTCTGATCGATGAGCATCACCATTTGTTCCAGGGCAGAGGAAATTTCTTCCACTTCGGCAGCTTGCTTGCTGGCAGCAAACGAAATGGATTGAGAGTTCCGGTTCAGCAGCTCACTGGCCTCGCTGATGTTGAGTGAACTAACCTTGATCTGATTCACTATGTCGCGGAGCGAATTGCCCATATTCGTCAGTGCCCGTGCCAGTTCTCCCAGCTCATCGTTCCGATGTATGTCCAGCTTTTCAGTAAGAATGCCTTTGTTGACCTTGTTGGCAAACAAGGTAAATTGTTTAAAAGTATTGACCAGCCGGGTTACAATCAGCCAGACAATGAATCCCATGACAATGAATCCCAAAATACCAACCAGCATGGTTTGGTAGAGGATGTTTTGCGCTTTTCGGAAAATGGTTTTTTGTGGGGTAACTGTAGCCAAAGCCCAGGGAGTTTCCGATTGACCAATGTTAATGGGAGCAAAAGCATAATATTCTTTTTTCCCTTTTTGGGTAGTAAAAGCAAATGGATCGCCTTTTTGAATACTCGAAAGCAGGTCTATTTGATAAGCCTCTTCATTGAAAACCTCACTGATTTTTTGGTTGATCAATGCTTTATCGGGATGGGTAATAATGGTGCCGTCGTAAGCCACCAAAAAAGAATAACTATCGGTATAGGGTTTCACATTGTCAGTGAGTTGCTGGTAGCGTTCCAACCCGATGTCTACGCCGGCCAGGCCTATGTATTGGTTTCCTTTCAGTATGGGAACACAAATGCTGGTCACCAGTTGCTCATCTTCCTTTTTACCCGAAAGGGAGAACAGGTAAGGTTCAATCACTCCCTCTTTTTTATGGGTTTTCATCAACAGGTACGAGCTGCCGGGATCATCACCTTCAAGGTTCTTGAAATAATCGTTGATGAGTTGTTCCCCGTTCATGGTGTAAGCGTTCAGCACCCTTCGTCCATAAGGTTTGGTATAACCTTTTCTGAAACTCGAAAGCTCAAAGCTGGCCCAAACATTCAGGTATCCTTCTGAACGCAAATCAGCTTCTTTTAAAAATGCAATGTAGGTATCCCATTGATCTTCGTTATGAAAGGCCTGACTGGCCGAGATGGAATAGGCAATGGCCCTGCAAACACCCATGTCGGTACTGAATTCGGCCCCAATTTTATTGGCATTTTCACTGACATAAGCATCCACCATTTTGGTGGCATCGGCAAAAACAACTTTTTTAAACTTCAAAAAGTAAAAAGTTAATGAGCCTGTTAAAACTGTTCCGGTGATCAGCAACAGGGCCATTATTATTTTTGCTTTATAGCTCATTTTTTTCATGTGAAAGTTGTTAAAGTTTATATTTGCTTTCTCATATTGCTCAGGGGGGCGCTAATGTAAAAGTATTTCTGAGATCAAACCAGAACAATCACTATATTAATGGCGTAATCATCAAAGTTCTTCAATGTTAAGATTAAAAGTTCGCATATCCAAATACTGTGAAATATCGAAATTTAGTTGCAAATTGCGCAAAAAATAATCGATTTGTTAGTATTGTGATTGATTTTTAGTCTATTCAGTATAAAATTGATTGAAGTAGTGTTTCCCGAGGCGGGAAAAATATATTTGAAAATTTAATTTTAAAAACATATTGGTATGAAACTTAAAATTCCAACTGGCTATCAACCCATTCTTGATCCTGTACAGACCGAAAAAGCCATCAAGGTGGTCAAGGATTTATTTCAAACCAACCTGTCGTCAGAACTTCGTTTGAGACGGGTTACCGCTCCCTTGTTTGTTTTACGGGGTACCGGCATTAACGATGACCTGAATGGAATTGAGCGGGCAGTCAATTTTCCCATCAAAGAACTGAACGGCGATGTGGCCGAAGTGGTGCATTCGCTGGCCAAGTGGAAACGCATGACCCTGGGAAAACTGGGAATTCCGGTTAATTTCGGGATTTATACCGACATGAATGCCATCAGGGCCGATGAAGAACTGACCAATATCCATTCTTTGTATGTCGATCAGTGGGACTGGGAAATTACCATCTCGAAGGACCAACGTACGCTGGCTTTTTTAAAACAAATTGTTGAGCGGATCTTCCAGGTATTGAAACGGACTGAATTCATGGTTTGTGAAGAATTTCCCAAAATTCGACCCATGTTGCCCGAAAAGATTACCTTTTTCCATACCGAAGAATTGCTGGCCATGTACCCCGATAAAACCCCCTTTGAACGCGAAACAGAGGTAGCCCGCGAGTACGGTGCTGTTTTTGTGATGGGCATTGGTGGTCTGCTGGCCAATGGTGAAAAACACGACGGACGTGCCCCCGATTACGATGATTGGACCACAGAAACCGAAAACGGTTACAAAGGACTCAACGGAGATATCATCATCTGGAATCCTGTGCTTGAAAGGGCTTTCGAAATATCATCCATGGGCATCAGAGTCGATAAGGATGCGCTGATCAAGCAGCTGGCGCTGGCCAAGGCCGAAGATCGTAAATCCTTGTTGTTTCACCGCATGTTGCTGAACGATGAGCTGCCCCTGTCGTTGGGAGGCGGGCTTGGCCAATCGCGCATTTGCATGTATTTTCTGCAGAAAGCCCATATAGGCGAGGTACAATCGTCCATCTGGCCCGAAGAAATGATCCGCGAATGCGAGGCCCATAACATCTTTTTGATGTAGGTAACTTTCTTTAACCCAAACCAGTGGTTAGCTATTGGGCTTCCAAATGCTGCCTGATACTGCCCCTTGCAAGGACAATAATGAAATATAAGTTATAAATAGATTGTAAATCAATAGCATAAGGCGAGGTTTTAGCTTCACCTTTATTTTTTAATGCTGGTATCAACGCGCAAATTTTCATTTATCTTCGTGCCTGTTTTTTTTGATTCACATGCACTTGTTACAAACACAATCGGGAGATGATTTATGCAGATAGAGAAGAGTGTTCGGGCCGTTGAACGCTTGCTGAAGGAGATCGATCAGGATAGCAGCCGTTTTCTGAATCAGGTCGAAGTGCGTTGCCCCACAGGTTGCAACAAATGTTGTCATGGGAAAAATGTGGCTGCCACTCCGCTGGAATTTCTACCCTATGCCTATCATCTTTTCAAAACCGGTGAACTCGAAGACAAGTATTGGGAGCTCAAATTAAAAGAAGGAACAAGTTGTGTACTGGTCGAAGGGGATGAGCACAGCCTCACCGGCCAATGTTCCATATACGAGCACCGCGGGGTAATTTGCCGCTTGTTTGGTAATTGTGCCAGTGTTGACAAAAGCGGACAGAAACAATACAGTGCCTGTTCCATCCTCAAAGGGCAAATCGTTGACAAAGAGAAATTTCAACTTACTTTACAGGCTTCGGCACCGGTATATTCCAATTATTACATGAAGCTGCGTTCCATCGATAATACCCATGGATCCATGTTGTTCCCCATCAATATAGCCATCCTGAAATCCCTGGAGTTGGTCTACAACAATACCCGCCGCAAAAGGAAGCGGGCTGTGTAAAAAGCATAGAATTTGCCTGAAACATTCGTATTTATTCGATCATTTTTTATCTTTGCAGCCGCTGATGCTGATGCTTTATGCGTCAACAATCTGATATTGAACGATCGAGATTTCTGGTCCTGTAGCTCAACTGGATAGAGCAGCGGCCTTCTAAGCCGCAGGTTGTGGGTTCGAGCCCCGCCGGGATCACCGCCAAACATGCAGGGGGGTAACGCAAATTATTGTGTGCCCCCCTTCTTCTTTTATGGGTTCTCCAGTCGGCCATCGGCATACAGCGCAAAACGTCCCTTATCTGCACCATGGGTAGGTTCACTGGTGGACCAGGGCCAGCCTCCAAAAGCTGTTTTTCTGAAAGTATCAAACGTTTCTTCTATCTCGTGCCGGTAATTCATTACAAAGGGGCCGTATTGATAAACTGGTTCGCCAATGGGTTTTCCCTGTAACAAAAGCGCCCGGCATTGAACCGAGCCTGCCTTAAGGTCATGTGCTGTACCTGCTGCCAATTCGGCCATGTGGTAAGCTGCAATTTTCGTTTCGGAAATGGTGAGTTCATCGCCCTGGTAAAAATACAAAACACGGTTGACACCCCCTTCAACCTCGGGCAAGGTAAACCGGGCACCTGCTTCCAGGTGAATGTTCCAAATGGCCACGTCATTTTCGCGATCGGCGGCCCATGAATCGGGTGGAGGAGCTGGCGCCTTGTGATTTGCAATTTGTCCGGCAATTACTTCAATCATTGTGCTTTTTCCCTCTTGATCAAGGTGGGTGTACTGGGGGATGGTATCGGCCCACAGCATTTTGAAGTAAGGCTCAACCATCTTGCTTTTTGCAGGAAGGTTTAACCAAATCTGAAACAACTCCAGGGGGTTGGGCTCATCTTGCTTCACCAGGGGAAACATTTCGGCATGCTGGATGCCCTTGCCGGCGGTCATCCACTGCACATCGCCATGACCGTAACGGCCGGCGGCTTTCATCGAGTCGGAATGATCAACCAGCCCTTCGCGGACAACAGTTACCGTTTCGAATCCGCGGTGCGGATGGCTTGGAAAACCGGGTACCTGGTTGCCGTGGTACATGCGCCAGCCATCTTTCACGGTAAAATCCTGGCCAATGTTTCGGCCTTTTAATTGCTGGGGGTCGGGGCCCAATTGCTCATTTCCGGCCGGGAAATGGTCTTCGTGATGAACACAAAATAAAAACGGATCTTTTGCTTTCCACTGAAACCCCAGGGGCTCAATGTTGAATACTTTTTTCGTTTGCATGCGATGCTTCTTTTTTGAGTTGAATCAATTTAGCCATTTAAGCAAAGCTATAACAAACTAAAGGGCATAAAGATTAGTTGGATTCACCAATTAGAGGT
>JAFGVJ010000152.1 GCA_016938055.1 Prolixibacteraceae bacterium | reverse complement strand
TACATCGGGAGAATTAAGCCCTTTGCTGAACGACCCCGAATTTAAAACCATTGGCATTGGCACAAGAATTTTCATTGGCGGAACCATTGGATACGTGGTTTGGCCGGGGACACAGTTTCACACTTCACGACCAAAAGACGAAAACGGTGTACCACTGACCAATGCCGGAACCCTCGCAGTTATTGGAAACTTGAAAGAAATGAGCAGTGAATTCATCCGGGCAGCTTATTATGAAAAATACGGTACCAGTTTGTTCGTGGGCATTGGCATTCCCATTCCGGTCCTCAACGAGGAAATGGCACGGAGGGTTTCCATCAACAACAGCCAGATTCAAACCTCGGTGCTCGATTACGGAACTGCCGGAAACCCTAAAATAGGGCAGGTCACCTATGAGCAGTTACGATCGGGCGAGATAGAAGTGAACGGACACAAAGTACGAACGGCTCCCGTTGCCAGTCTGGCCAAAGCTCGAAAAATTGCCGCCCTGCTAAAGGAAATGGTTCAGCAAGGAGAATTCATGCTTCAGGAACCCATCCAGTCTTTTCCGGTCAATACCTCATTAAAACCCTTGAACGAAGTCGAATTAAATGAACAAGGAGGTGAATCATGAAGATGATCAAACGCAGATATGTGCTGAAATTTCCGCCCCAGAGCGGCGATAAACCCCTGAGTTATGTACTGGTGAAGGAATACGACATTCGCATCAACATCCTCAAGGCCGAGGTCGTTCCCGGAAAACGAGGCAACCTTTTGCTGGAACTCGAAGGAACCAGTTCCAACATAAAAAATGGTATCAAATACCTCGAACAGCATCAGGTAGAATGTTCGCCGCTTGACAAAAAAATTACGCTGAACATGGATCAATGCATCCACTGCGGAAACTGCACTGCAGTATGTTTTGCCGGAGCTTTGACCATGCATCCCGAAACATGGCAACTACAATTTAACAAAGACGAATGCATCGTATGTGAACTTTGCTTGAAAGCCTGTCCGATGAACCTGTTTGAAATTGATTTTCACAACGGAAATTAAGCATGAAATTCATCACTGGCCGGGCAAATCAACACCAACACCATTATATGACCTTCAGTTGACCATTCAATTTCAGTAAAATGCAAGAAGCTGAACCAAGGTTCTACCGTAAATACATGGGAGAAGGCCGTTTCAAAACCTTTTCAATTCAATACAAAGATTCTGATTTATGGATTGGGATTGATCCGGGCAGTTTCCGTGATCAAATACCGGCCTTTGCCATGAAGCAATTGTTGCTCATCAGAAATGAATTGGAGCAATACATAAGATTTCATCCTTCCTTCGCCACCTCGTTTGACCCGATTCAATGCAAGCCCGGGGCACCTGCAATGGCTGTAGCTATGTCAGCTGCAGCAAAAATTGCCCAAACCGGTCCCATGGCTGCTGTTGCAGGAGCCTTTGCCGAATCCGTTGGACGATCCTTACAACAGGAATTCTCCGTCAAAGAAATTGTAGTTGAAAATGGAGGTGATATCTACCTGAGTATCCAACAAGCTCTGACCCTGGTGGTGTATGCCGGAACATCGTCCCTTTCGGGAAAAATCGGGATCGAGATTCCTCCACAGTTAAGTCCCTTGGGTGTTTGTACATCGGCAGGAACTGTTGGTCCTTCTGTCAGTTTCGGAAAGGCCGATGCGGTGATGGTCGCCTGCAGGAACACCCTGCTGGCCGATGCCCTGGCAACAGCTTTAGGCAACATGGTAAAGAATGCCACTGACATTGAAACATGCATCAATGCTGCCAATGACTTCCCCGGAATTCTTTCGCTGTTGATCGTATGTGGGGGACAAATCGGAATTTCGGGATCATTCCCGCTAAAGCCTTTGGCGTCCGATTATTTCAATAATGAATGATCACCAAAACGTCCTCGGGGGTGGCCCTGTAAGTTGAACGCAACTCTTCGGGATCGAGGTACAACACCATGTAGGGTGTGTAACTGGCTTTTCCCGGATGGGTGAAGCTGCGAATGATATTGTGCCTGCGTTGTTGACGCATATCGCGAAGGAATTCCCTTTCCACCAATTTCTCTTCATCGGTTTCAAAGTTCTTTTGAACCAGCAACAAATGAAAATTTCGCTCCAGCTCCAAACGCATGTAAGTAGGATTTTGAATCAGGGTATCGGGCTGGTAGGCATTTTGAATGGCCTCAAGCGTATCTTTCGGAGCCTTCTTTACAATGATGGGCTCTTTCACAATGGTTGAATATTCCAGCATGGTGCGCAGCGGTTTTGAGAAAATTTTCACATAGGCCAGCGGATGTATGGCATCGAAGAACGGATCCTTCCGGTAATCGTAGATCGTGGCACTGTGTACGTTGATGCCTTTGAACATCAGTGAAAGGGTACTGTCCTTAAGGTTGATCATGATCCCGAAGGTATCCTTAACGGCCAACACCAACTGAGCATCCATCACTGCTTTGGTTTTAGACAATTCATAAAGTGATTGCTCTTCAAGAATGGCCTTGTTATGCTCATAAAATACCGAGTCAGTCAGAGCTTCATGTTTCAGGGCATGCAAGCTGCGGAGCGGTGCACTGACAACAAGCACTGTATAAATCACAAGCACCAATAAGGCAAGCACCATCAGCCGTACCATGATCCTGCTCTGAGCAGCATTTTTATTGTTTGTTTCCATGCTTTAAAGTTAAAAGATATAAACTTTTGCCCCCATGGGCAATGCTTTATACACTGCTTCAAGATCGGGATCACTCAGGCGAACACAACCATGGGTAACCGGCAAACCCAGATAGCGTTGGTACAAAGTTCCGTGAATCAGGTATCCGTCGCCCAGGCTTAATGCATAATCGCCCAATACGCCATATTCGAAACGCGATGGATGATTGGCCGAAGGAACAGGCAAACCTTCTTCCACAAAAGCCCAGTCGGGTTTTTTCCACACCGGGTCTGTTCGTTTGTTCCGTATCTTGAATTCACCTTTGGGTGTTTTAAACAACCACTTTTGTTTCTCTCCCTTTTCCAGTTGAAGGTAACTGCCGGTTGAACATTTGCCTTCGCGCACCAGTTCCGTACCTTTATAAAGGAAAAAAGTATTTTGAGTACTGTTGATGATCAGATAATGATTTTTAGGAATATAGCTTCCCAATTTTTTTCCGTTTGCAGCAATTTCCTTGTTCAGTCGTTCCGTTTCAGTTTGTACCAACAGGGTATCGGTACTGAAATGCCAAAATCGTGGTTTACTGGCCGAAATCAGGGTCCGCTGGGTGATCCCGGGTACAGTTTTCATCAACAGGAACATGGCTGCCAACAGGAAAACAATTCTGATGGCCCACACCAATGTTGGGTGAGTTTTCAGCACCAGAGCCTGCCATTGTACATTGAAAAGCTGGTAAAGAGCACGCAACTGCCTGCCTGTAAAACGGAAACTGTTATTGATGTGTTGATGCAAAGGTGTTTTCATGGAAACAATGAATCTAAAGGTTTTAACGAACCAACTATGATGACCGGTGTACCCACCGATGTTTTGGCATACAGCCGATCCATGTCTTTGTTGGCAAGCGCTACACATCCTTCGGTCCAATCGGCGCCCTGGCCTCCTTCACCGTGGATTTCTATCAACCCGCCAATGGATTTGTTCTTGGCGATAATGCCATTTTTCTTATTGGCGAGAAAACGTTTTTTGTCCTCTTCGTTGGGGTAGTTCAGCAGCAAAGCCTTGTAATATTTGGTACGGCTTCGCTCTTTTTTGTCAATGATCTTGTAACTTCCTTCGGGAGTAGTGAAATCACCGGAGTGGTTCTTGCTCCCCATCCAGTTTCGTCCAAGGTCAATGTGGAATTCATCCACCAGTTCACCTTTGTAGTAAAGGTAACACTTCCGGGCAAACTTATCGACCACAATGGCATGTGAATGATTGTTACGCGATTGTTTGATGGCAGCTTTTGTAATGCGTTGCCACTCAGGATAAGCCGCAAAATATTGTTCGAGCTTGGCAGTGGCTTCTTTGTAACACTGATCGATTTTGGGTTTGGCAGCATCCAGCTTTTTACGGGCTTCGAGCAATTCATCGTGATCGTAGGCTGCCCTGGCTTCTTCGTATTTCAGCTTTCCGGCATTGAATTGCCTCCAGATGTTATCACCCGGCAATTTGTCGAAATGCTTTTTAAAATGATCGATCCGCGTTTTCAGGGCTCCCAGATCTTTTTTCAGGTCGCTTTTAAGTTTTCCTGTGCTGTTACTGGCTTTTTTGCCGGCACTGGATGAAAGCCTAAGGGATTCGTTGGCAAACTCCCTGACTTTTGAGTAATTGCGGAAAAGGATGAACTTTTCGTTTTCGCGTTCCCAGTTCACCATGGCCGAATCGTACAGGGCCACTGATTTATTCAGATCATTTCTGGTTGCCTTATCGGCATGCTTTACGTTGGCTTTACTGATGCTTTCACGTGCCTTCCTGATCTCTTCAACAGGTGGTTCATTGGTGCTGATTT
>JAFGVJ010000016.1 GCA_016938055.1 Prolixibacteraceae bacterium | reverse complement strand
GAACTGGGGATGATGACCCTTTTTGGTGGTTTTTCACCACGTGTTTTCGATGCTTACCACGAAGTATTTCCCTTGCCCGATGGTTGGCAAGAGAGGAATCAGCTTTATCAACTTTATCATGTGTTGAACCATTACCTGCTTTTTGGTGGTTCATACAAGCATCAAGCTTTGAGCATTATGAAAGGATATTTGTGAAAAATTCCAAATTCCAAGTTCCAAATTCCAAATCTAAAATATTTGAATCAGGAGAATATATTTAAATGATTTTGTTACTTTATACCCACAGTAAAGATTTGTGTTTTGAGTTTTGTAATTTGTACTTTGAATCTTAACTATTTTGTCGCAACTCACTATCTATAAAGCATCGGCCGGATCGGGGAAAACCTTTCGTTTGGTACTGGAGTACCTGAAACTGCTGGTAGTTAACCCTTTCAATTACCGTCACATATTGGCTGTTACCTTTACCAACAAGGCTACTGCCGAAATGAAAGAACGCGTATTGCGCGACTTGCACAAGGTTGCTACTGGCCGAAGTGAACAGCTTTTGCAGCTTTTGCAGCAGGAAACAGGGATCGAACCGGTGATCATACTGGACCATGCACGACAGGCACTTTCCCTTATCTTGCACGATTACGACCGTTTTTCCATCAATACCATCGATAGCTTTTTTCAAAAGGTATTGCGATCATTTGCCCGCGAAGCAGGTTTGTATGGCACTTACGAAATCTCCCTCGACCAGCAGGCGGTGATGGAAGAAGCCTGCGACCGTGTGCTCATGGGTGTCGAAACTGATGTAGAGCTTCGTAAGTGGCTTACAGCCATGTCGGAAGAACAATTAGAAGAAGGACGAAACTGGCAAATCAATCAAAAAATCCTCTCTCTTGGAAAAGAATTGTACAACGAGTCCTTTCAGCCTTATTTATTGCAACACGAAGGGATTGACACTGAACGGTCAAAAATCAAATCGCTGCGAAAATCACTGAATAGTATTAAGAAAAAATTTGAAAGTGACCTACAGGCCAGGGGAGAACAAGGCATGCAAATGATTGCACAATCAGGTTTAGAAATATCTGATTTCAAAGGCGGAAGCAAAACATTTTTGACTTACTTCAGGTATTGGGCCGAGAAGCGTACCGATAAACTTGAACCAACCGCCACCCTGCTGAAGGCCATCGATGATCCGGAGCAATGGTCGCTACAAAAGAGCCCTAAAAAAGCCACAATTACAGCAGCCTTTCATAATGGGCTGAATGATCATCTGAAAAACACCGTGGCTTTTATCAAGCAAAACGAAACAAGCTATGTCAGTGCGGTGGAATTGCTCCGCTACATTCATACGCTGGGAGTATTGACCACCTTACTTTCGAAGGTTCGTGAAATAGGGCAGGAGCGAAATGTCATGCTGCTGAGCGAGGGAAATGCCTTGTTAAGGGGGATCATCGGTAACAATGATGCGCCTTTTGTGTACGAGAAAACAGGCACTTATTACAAGCATTTCATGATCGATGAATTTCAGGATACTTCGCTGAGCCAGTGGGAAAATTTTAAACCCCTGGTGAACAATTCTCTGGCCGAAAATCATCCGAATCTGGTGGTTGGGGATGTCAAACAATCGATTTACCGCTGGCGGAACAGCGACTGGCAATTGCTTGATAAACAGATCAAAAATGATTTGAAAGTCTTTCGTGTTGAAGAAGTTAACCTGGATGGGAACTGGCGAAGTGCTGAAAACCTGGTGCATTTCAACAACCGTTTCTTCACCTTGGGATGTGAGCTCCTGCAAAAGAGTTTCAATGCCGAAATCCACGATGCTACTTTGCCCGAAGCGGAACACTTGAAACACACCATAGAATCGGCCTATTCCGATGTGGAGCAGCAGGTAAAAAGCGCCATCAAGGGGGGTGTGGTGCAGTGCATGATGCTTGAAAAAGATCATGCTGAAGAAATCATCCTGCAAAAGGTGATAGAAACCGTGATGCTGGTGCAGGATCATGGGTACAAAGCACGCGACATTGCCATTCTGGTTCGAAAAAACAATGAAGGCAAACAAGTGGCCGAGGCCCTGCTCAATGCAAAAAAAACACTGAACAACTACAATTTCGAAGTTATCTCCGACGACACCCTTTTTCTTGAAACTTCTGCTGCGGTCCGTATGATGGTGCAGTTGTTCAAACACATTCTGCAACCTCACGATGAAATTGCAAAGGCCAATGTGGTGCACGAATTTGATGCCTTTTTGTTGCCGGCTCTCAAAGAGATGGGGAAACTGCCACCACGATTCATCCTTCATAAGCAAGCTTCACTCGATTTTGAAAGAACAGCCAATGAAGATGGTCATTTTTTACCTCCCGATGTGGTGGCCGATTATTTTCCATTCTTTCAGCAGCCTGAATTGAAATACCAGGTGCAGCAATGGTCAAATCGTTCGCTGATTGATTTGACAGATGAGCTGATTGATCGGTACAACCTGGGATATTTGGCAGGTGAACAGGCCAACCTGCAAGCTTTTAAAGATGTGGTGAACGATTTTTCAAAACGTGAAGGCGGGAACTTGCGTTTGTTCATCGACTGGTGGAACCAATTCGGGGCAAAAATTAAACTCCAGACTGCTGGCGAGCGGGATGCCATCAGGATTATGACCATTCATAAATCAAAGGGTTTGGAATTTCCGATAGTGATTTTACCCTTTTGTAACTGGAAATTTATTCCGGAACCTAACCGTGAAACTATTTTGTGGTGTCCGACCCAAAATACACCTTTTCAGGAATTCCCGGTTTTGCCGGTTAAGAATACGAAGGCACTCAAACGTTCCTATTTTGCCACCGATTATTACACTGAATTGCTGCTTACTTACATCGACAACATGAACCTTTTGTATGTTGCACAAACCCGTGCCGTTGAAGGATTGTATATTTTTACTGAGGCTGTTAACGGTGATTTGAAATCAGTGAGTCAGTTATACCATCATTTGCTGACCAGCACCAACGATCAGGCATTTCCCCAAGCGATAGAACCCGGATTGTACCGAACAGGGAATTTGGCAATGAAACAACAAGCT
>JAFGVJ010000151.1 GCA_016938055.1 Prolixibacteraceae bacterium | reverse complement strand
TACATGAATTTCGACCTGAATATTTTCCTTCAGGGTGTTTACGGGGTGGATATTTTCAACGCCAACCGTTTATGGAACGAAGGGATGGCTGTTGCTTACAACCAGACTACCGAAACACTGAGCCGCTGGAATGGAGAAGGAAGCAGCACTGAAATGCCCCGCGCCGTATTCAACGATCCCAACAAAAACACCCGCCAGTCCAATCGTTACATCGAAGACGGATCGTACCTGCGCGTGAAAAACGTTTCGCTGGGTTATACCTTGCCGGCACAGTTGGTGGAAAAGGCCAAAATGAGCAGCATGCGGCTGTACATCTCGGCTGCCAACCTTATGACCCTTACCCGCTATAAAGGCTTTGATCCCGAAGTGGGAACCAATGGCATCGATAACGGGAATTATCCCATCACAAGAACAATCAGCTTTGGTGCTAACATTACTTTCTAAATAAAATTTGAAGCATATGAAACCGATAAAAATATTGTTGATCCTGTTGGCCGCTACCCTGATTATTTCATGCAGTGAATCCTTTCTGGAGAAAGCACCACTGGACAGCATCAATACCGATAACTTCTTTCAAACCGAGGAAGATGCCATTGCAGCCATCAACGGGGCTTACCAGCCTTTGCAGTGGCCCAAATTGTACAACATGCGCATCTGGACCACCGACATCATGGCCGGCAACAGCATTGTTGGGGCCGGTGGTGGCGACGATGGACGTGAAACTCAGGACATGATGAACTTTGTGACTGCCACCGACAATCCTGGTGTGCTAGATCTTTGGCGCGGACCGGCACCGGGCATCCTGCGCTGCAACATTGTGTTGCAAAAAGTGCCTGCCATGGACATCAACGAAGACCTTAAAAACCGCGTGTTGGGTGAAGCCTATTTCCTTCGTGGATTGTATTATTTTATTTTGGTTCAGATGTTTGGCGATGTGCCACTCATTACAGAACCCCAGGTGCCAGGCGACGACATGCGCCCCTTCAGGGCCGACAAGGCCGAAGTGTATGCGCTGATCATCGAAGATCTGGAGAAAGCCATCAATTTGTTGCCCGAGAAATCGGCTTATTCATCCAATGACCTTGGTCGTGCCACCAAAGGCGCAGCTACCGGTTTGCTGGCCAAAGTAAACCTGGTGCTGGGTAATTACAACGAAGTGGTGGAACTGACCAATGCTGTTTCGGAACTGGGTTACAGGCTGAACCAAAACTATGCTGATAATTTCGATGTGCTCAACAAAAACTCGCAGGAATCACTTTTCGAAATACAATACACCGGCAATGCCGGAGAAGATTTCTGGGCCAACGAAAATCAATCGTCGTGGCTAAGCACCTTTACCGGACCCCGTGGTTCCGACATGGTAGCCGGTGGCTGGGGTTGGAACCAACCCACCAAAGAATTTGTAGAGGCCTACGAAGCTGGTGATTTGCGAAAAGATGTCACCATTTTGTACGAAGGTTGCCCCGATTTTGATGGCATGGCTTACGACAAAGCTTATTCCATGACCGGTTATAATTTGAGGAAATTTCTGGTAAGCAAAGCCGTTGCTGCCACTCACGACAACAGTCCGATGAATTTCCCTGTGTTGCGTTATGCCGATGTGCTGTTGATGAAGGCCGAAGCGTTGAACGAGCTGGGTCGTACAAGCGAAGCCGAGGCTCCGCTCAACGAGGTGCGTGCTCGTGCCGGATTAAATCCGCTCAAAGGCCTGTCAAAAGCTGATTTCAAAGAGAAGGTGTTGCATGAACGGCGAATGGAACTGGCCTTTGAAGGGCAACGTTGGTTCGACCTCATCAGGATTGATGGTGGTCAATACGGCCTCAACTTTTTGCATGCTATCGGGAAAAGCAATGCCACCAACAAACACCTGTTGTGGCCCATTCCTCAGAAGGAAATTGATGCAAATCCAAATCTGACGCAGAATCCAGGCTACTAAACAAGCTTCGGGTTACTAACATTTCAAGCAAAAATCTTTACAATTTGAATGCTTAACGAATGAAAACAATGAAAGAAAAAATAAACAACAGCCATTCCCTTACGCTTGCCATTCCCAATATCAGTGGGGTATTGATTTTGCTGGCCATCTTGCTGCTTAGTATTTTCATTACTTCCTGTAAAGATGAATTGGATTATACCATTGATCAGGGAAAACCGGTTGAAATGACGGCCACGGCCAGCGAAATAGTTTTGTCGCAAAAAATGATGAACAATACGGCTCTTAGCTTGCAGTGGACCACAGGAACCAACAAAGGAACCGGAAGCGCCATCTCGTATTGGCTGGAGCTTGATCGCTCGGGAAATAATTTTGCCAGTCCGAAGACCTGGGACATGGGCAAAGGAATCTATGTGAAGCATTTCACGGTAAAAGAACTGAACGATCTGCTCTTGAATGAATGGAGCATTACCGCCGGAACTTCTGTCGCCCTTGAAGCCAGGGTCATAGCCGATGTTTACAACGAAGCTGTGGAAGACGGAATTTCCGACCCGGTGACTTTTACCGTAAACACTTATCAACCTGTTTCAACAACGCTGTACCTCATTGGCAGTGCTGCACCCGGAGGATGGGATGTCAACAATGCAACGGCATTGATCCCCGATGAAAATGACCCAACCACTTTTCGTTACCAGGGTTCACTGCTGGAAGGTGAATTCAAATTTATTACTGAAAAGGGAAACTTTCTGCCTTCGTACAACAAGGGTGGCCAAAATTCTCAACTGGTTTTGCGTACTTCAGACGACCAGCCTGATGAAAAATTCATTGTTGCCGAAGCAGGGAATTATAACCTGGTAGTGAACCTGGTTGATTTAACACTCAGTTTAAACTTACTACCTGGTCCGCCTTACGACATGCTTTACATGGTAGGCTCAGCAACCTCCATTGGCTGGGACATTGGCAATGCTTTGGAAGTACCGCAAAACCCCGATAACCTGTTCCAGTTCATTTATGAAGGTGTGTTGGTTCCCGGAGAATTCAAATTTCCCGTGAACCGTCAAACCGATTGGGGTCAGGACATGTTCATGCCCGTACCCGATGATCCTTCAAGGATATATCTGCACAAAGGAGGAGATGCCGACGATAACAAATGGACCATCGAAAGTGAAAACTGGTACAAAATTGTACTCGATTTGTCGAAATACACCATCAGCATCGATCCTTTCAAATTGTACATCATTGGATCGGCTACCCCCGTGGGCTGGAGCATCGACCAGGCCATTGAGCTGGAACAAGATCCCGACAATTGGTACCTCTTCCGTTACACAGGCGAGTTGGGCGAGGGGGAATTCAAGTTCCCGGTGAACCGCCAAACCGACTGGGGTCAGGACATGTACATGAAAGATCCTTCCGATCCTTCAAAAATGTACCGCCACAAAGGGGGCGATCCAGATGACAGTAAATGGGTGTTCACCGCTGCCGATGCAGGTTCATACATCCTGACCCTGAATGTTCAGGAGCTCACCATCGACCTGCAAAAACAATAATTGATTAAGCAAAACCAACAAAATGAAGCACTTCTTTTTCATCCTGTTCATCCTATCTATTCTTGGCGCGTGCGATAAGCCCGACGATCAGCCAACAGTTGACGATCTGCCTGTAAATCCGGAAACTCCTGCTTTCATGCAGCTTGATTTTTCGACCGATAAAGCCTTCTATCAACCCGGTGAGAAGGTCGTTTTTACCATCGATTTTTCGAAAGTGCCGGAAGGAGCACAGGTAAGGATGAAGCATCTGAACAATGAAATAGAAGTGCTTCCTTTGAACAAAGCCTCATGGGATTGGTTGCCCCCGGCTACTGATTTCAGGGGATACATGGCCGAAGTTTTTAAAGTTGAAAACGAAACTGAAACCATTTGCGCTACGGTAGCTTTCGATGTTTCTTCGGTATGGACCAAGTTTCCCCGCTATGGCTTTTTGTCTGATTTTGGGAATGTTGATGCAAGTAAACGTGAACAAGTTCTGAAAAACCTGAACCGTCATCACATCAATGGTCTTCAGTATTACGACTGGCACAACAAGCACCATCAGCCACTTCCGGTTGTTGATGGAGAACCGGCTCGGCAATGGAAGGACATCATCAACAAAGATGTGTATTTCAGTACAGTTGAAGCTTATATTGCTGAAGCAAAGGCTATCAATATGAAGTCGATGTTTTACAACCTGGTATTTGGTGCCTGGAAAAATGCCGAAGACGACGGCGTTAAGGCCGAGTGGTATGTTTACAATGACCCTAGCCATACCAACCGCGATTTTCATCCACTTTCATCACCTTTCCTGAGCAACATTTACCTCCTGGATCCTTCTAACTCCGAATGGCAGGATTATCTGCTGGCCGAAAACCGAAAAGTATACGAACACCTCGATTTTGATGGTTTTCACATGGATCAGCTGGGCGAACGTGGAACCCGTTACAAGTACGACGGGTCCTTCCTTGACCTGGCCAAAACTTATCAGCCATTCATTGAAGCTCAACAAGCCGACCAGCCATCCAAATATCACGTGATGAATGCGGTGAACCAATACGGGCAGGAAGGAATAGCAGCAGCCCCCGTCGATTTTCTCTATACTGAAGTGTGGGATCCCTTCAAAACTTACCTCGACCTGTCAAACATCATCAAGCAAAACAATGCTTTGGCCGAACAGCAAAAAAACACTGTGCTGGCTGCCTATGTCAATTACGATTTGGCCAACCGGAATGGTTATTTCAACACGGCTTCTGTTTTGATGACCAATGCAGTGATTTTTGCTTTTGGTGCTTCACATTTAGAGTTGGGCGAACACATGCTGGCCAAGGAGTATTTTCCAAACAACAACCTGGAGCTGAAAACCGACCTTAAAATGGCCTTGGTGAATTATTACGATTTTCTGGTTGCCTACCAAAACCTTTTACGCGATGGGGGCACTTTTCAGGATGTTGAACTCGCTGCCCTCTATGCAAAAATGAACCTGGCCAAATGGCCGGCTGCGAAAGGATTTGTAGCTGTAATCGGGAAACGTAATGAGGATGTAAAGGTGGTTCATCTGATCAATTTCAAGGATGCTGTTACCGACGAATGGCGCGATCCGCAGGGCGTTCAAAGTATACCCGCCATGATTAAAAACACACCCCTGGTGCTTACTGTCAGCCAAAAGGTGAGGACCGTCTGGACAGCTTCGCCCGATGTGATTGGAGGTGCTTCACGTTCGCTCCCCTTCATGCAGGAAGGCAGTAAAGTGAGTTTCACCCTGCCCGAACTGAAATACTGGAGCATGCTGGTATTTGAGTACGAATAAGTGAATAAAATGATTTGAACAAGCTAGTTTTTTACAAACCTAAAATATGAAACGATGAAACAATTTTTTACCCAAAAATTACTGGTAGTTACCATGCTGTTGATCATGGTGTTTGGTGCCTACGCACAGGATATTACAGCTTTGTACCTTGTGGGCGATGCAGCTCCCAACGGATGGAACATTGGGGATCCTACACCCATGGTACAAGATGCCGGAAATGCTCAGTTATTTACATGGCAAGGTGTTTTAAAAGCAGGAGAACTGAAAGTATCAACCTTTAAGGGCGACTGGTGCGACGGGCAATGGCTCAATGCAGCTACAGCTGACCAGCCCATCGACAGTGCAAGTTATGTCATTACCAATGGCTGCGATGGACCCGACAACAAATGGCGGGTAGCTGAAGATGAAGCAGGTGTTTACCTGATCAGTATCGATTTAAGCGCCGAAACCATTGTGTTTACCATGGTAAGCAGCGAAGTAGCCGACGCCACTTTGTCGGCCATTACACTCAGTGAAGGAACCCTGGAGCCAGCCTTCGACCCTTCAGTAAAAAAATATACCGTGAACCTTCCCGATGGAACTGCTTCTGTTGATGTAAGTGCCACAACAACCGATACTGCTGCAACAGTTTCAGGTGGGGGAGTAATTGACCTGAGCAATGGCGATACAAACATCGAGTTGGTGGTAACAGGTGCCGATGGAATAGCTAGCGAAACCTACACCATTTCGTTTGTTTTGGTGAAAGAAGG